>JAFLUJ010000314.1 GCA_022511485.1 Oscillospiraceae bacterium
TTTCGCCTATCGAAAAACTTATTACATACTGTCCAATATGATTGACAAACTTACAAATTGTCTTAAATAAAAAATCGCCGCATAGCGGCAACTTTTTATTTCTGATACACAACAGAGTTCTGCAATGCTTCCCCATCAAAAAACTGTTTGAGATTGAACAATGTCACCTCCGCAATTTTTTGAAGAGCCTCATCGGTCAGAAACGCCTGATGAGATGTCATAATTACATTTGGCAGAGATACAAGCAGGGAAAGAACATCATCCTGGATGATCGTACTGGAATAATCCTCAAAAAACAGCTCTGTCTCCTCCTCGTATACGTCAAGTCCTGCGCCTCTTATCTTTTTGTCTTTCAGAGCCTGTAAAAGAGCGTCAGTATCTATGAGCTGTCCTCTTGATGTGTTCAGTATCACTGCCCCGTCCTTCATTTTTGTAATACTGGCTTCGTTTATGATATACCTTGTTTCTGTAGTCAGAGGACAATGCAGGGATATTACATCACTTTCCGCAAGGAGCTTATCAAAAGAAACATACTCAATATTGTATCCCTCCGCAGGATAAGGATCGTAGGCAATGACCTTCATTCCGAAGCCTTTGCATATGTCGATAAAAATCCTGCCGATCTGTCCGGTGCCTATTACTCCTGCGGTCTTTCCGTGGAGGTCGAATCCTGTCAGTCCGTTAAGGCTGAAATTAAAGTCCCTCGTCCTGATAAATGCACGGGGAATTTTTCTGTTGACACTCAGCAGCAGCGCCATTGTATGCTCCGCAATTGCATAGGGAGAGTACACCGGAACTCTTACAATATTGATCTTATCCTTTGCATATTTGAGGTCAACGTTGTTATATCCGGCACATCGTAAAGCTATGAGCTTTACACCAATCTCGCAAAGCTCATCTACTGTTTCGCTGCCTATATTATCATTCACAAATGCCACAACAGCTTTACATCCCCTTGCAGCATGAGCAGTATCGGGAGTCAATTTTGATTCGATGTATTTTATTTCATAATCGGTATTCAGCTTGTCAAACCATACCTTGTCGTAGGGTTTTGTATCATAAAAAGCTATCTTTTCCATTTTGCGCATCTTCCTTTTCTATTAATTTTTGTTAGTATGCGCAAAAATTTCAATATTAATATATTGACAAAAATCCGCCGCCTGTTTTAACAGACAGCGGATTTTTTAGTATTATTATTTTTCATTTCTAAGATCAATTATTCTCTTTGCTTTCCCCTGAAATCTTTCCAGAGACTTATGTTCAACAAGGGAGACCTTTGTATCGATACCCAGAACAGTTTTGAGATTATGATGTATCCTCTTCTGGAGGTCTTCAAGATTGGCAAAATTCTCGAGCAGACCATCGTCTGCAAGCTCTACCTTGACCTCCAGCCTGTCTGCGAAATCTTTTCTTGTTACCACAAGCTGATAGTGAGGAGCGATCTCGTCAAATGCCATAAGCACCGATTCAACCTGTGACGGGAACACATTTACGCCGCGAATTTTGAGCATATCATCGGTTCTGCCCTTGGTCTTATCCATTCGCGCGAAGGTACGTCCGCACTCACATGGCTCGTAGTTGATCCTTGTAATATCCTTTGTCCTGTAACGGAGCATTGGCATACTTTCTTTGGAAAGAGTGGTAATAACAAGCTCTCCTGTTTCGCCCTTTGGAAGAACCTCTCCTGTTTCAGGATCAATGATTTCCGCAATGAAGTGGTCTTCGTTGATATGGAGACCGGCTCTTTCGCGGCACTCTCCGGAAACTCCGGGCCCCATAAGCTCGCTCATTCCGTAATTGTCGGTAGCAAACAGTCCGAGAGTTTTTTCAATCTGAGCGCGCATTTCCTCTGTACATCCCTCAGAGCCGAACAGCCCCAGCTTAAGATTCAGCTTGTCCAGAACTCCCATCTCTCTTGCCATTTCTCCGATATACTGGGCGTAGGATGGCGTTGAAACCAGCGCTGTTGTCTGGAAATCCTGCATGAGCATGATCTGTTTTTCGGTGTTTCCGCTTGATGTTGGGACTACTGTCGCTCCTATCTTTTCAAGTCCATAATGAAGTCCCAGAGCTCCTGTAAAAAGACCGTATCCGAAAGCGATCTGCACAATATCGTCACTGGACGCTCCCGCAGCAACAACAAGACGAGCCATACAGTCAGACCACATATCCAGATCTTTCTGGGTATATCCCACAACGGTAGGCTTGCCGGTAGTTCCGGATGAAGCATGGATACGGACGATATTCTTCATAGGCTGACCGAACAGCCCGAAAGGATAGTTATCACGTATATCCGCTTTTGTTGTGTAAGGGATATATTTGATGTCGTCAAGACACTTGATCTTATCGTCTGTAACTCCCGCCTCAGTGAGCCGTTTATTATAAAACGGAATGTTGTCCATACAGTACTTTACCATCTTTTTAAGACGTTCAAGCTGTATCCTTTCGATTTCACTGCGGGACATTGTTTCAATATCCTTCTGAAAAAACATAATACAATATCTCCTTGCTTAAATGTCATAAACTTCCTGTGAAGTGAGGATCTTAAAACCATTCTCCTTAAGAGCCTCAGCAGCCTTGTCGTTGTTGTCTACTCTGAGAATTACAGCCGCCAGACTGTCCGACTTGGAAATAAAAGCATACATATATTCAACGGAAATATTTGCTGCATAAAGACACTCCATAGCAGAAGCAAGTCCGCCGGGCTTGTCGTTTATACCGATAGCGATAACGTTTGTAAGAGATACTGTACAGTCATCTTTTTTCAGAACCTCGCAGGCTTTATCAGGCTTGTTTACAATAATCCTGAGTATACCGAAATCCTTGGTGTCCGCAACAGAAAGCGCGCGAATGTCAATATCATTTTCACCCAGTAGCTTTGTAACTGCGCTTAATCTGCCGGGCTTGTTTTCAACAAAAATTGAGATCTGCTTAATAAACATAAAAAATCCCTCCTATTAGACTTTTAACAATATAGAAATAACTTAGTTGCCGTGTCGTATCTAACTTTTACTGATAAAGTACACAACGAAATGCCTGCAGGGGCTTCCCCGATTAGTCATGAAGCTTACGCTTGTCAATTACACGAACAGCCTTGCCCTCGCTTCGTGCAATAGTCTTGGGAGATACAAGATGTACCTTCGGATTAATGCCCAGCATGGTCTTCATAGCTTCAACAAGCTCCTGCTCCTTCTGCTGGATATCCTTTATAGTATCGGAGAACTGTGCCTCAGTCATTTCTACATTGACATCAAGAGTATCGGTGTTGTTTACTCTGTCAACCTCGATCTGATAGTTAGGAGCATAGCCATGCTCGATAAGAACTGTCTCGATCTGTGACGGGAATACGTTTACTCCTCTGATGATAAGCATATCGTCGCTTCGTCCGAGAGGCTTGCTCATCTTTACAAGAGTTCTTCCGCAGGAGCATTTTTCCCTTGTAAGAACGCATATATCCCTTGTTCTGTATCTGAGAAGCGGGAAAGCTTCCTTTGTAATACTTGTGAACACAAGCTCTCCCTTTGAACCTTCGGGAAGTACCTCTCCGGTATCTGGATCAATGATCTCCGCGATAAAGTGATCTTCATTGATATGCATACCTGTCTGCTCGCTGCACTCGAAGGATACGCCCGGACCGCTTGTTTCGGTAAGTCCGTAAATATCGTAAGCTTTTATGCCCAGGGATTTTTCGATCTCACGACGCATTTCCTCAGTCCATGGCTCTGCGCCGAAAATTCCTGCTTTGAGCTTTATATCGTCGGTTGTATATCCCATTTCATGGAGGGTCTCACCGATATAAGCCGCATAGGACGGCGTACAGCAAAGAATTGTGGACTGGAGGTCGATCATAAACTGTATCTGTCTCTCGGTATTTCCGGAGGACATAGGCAGAGTCAGACATCCGACCTTATGTGAGCCTCCGTTAAGACCGGGACCTCCTGTGAAAAGTCCGTAGCCGTAGCAAACCTGACAAACATCCTCGTTTGTTCCGCCGGCAGCAACGATGGCTCTTGCGCAGCAGTCCTCCCAAAGGTCGATGTCATGCTGCGTGTAGAATGCAACCACGCGCTTTCCTGTAGTACCGCTGGTTGACTGGATCCTTACGCAGTCCGAAAGTGGCTTTGCAAGCAGACCGTAGGGATAAGCATCTCTCAGGTCAGCCTTGGTGAGAAACGGAAGCTTGTGCAGGTCAGCTGTGGACTTGATGTCCTCAGGAGTGACTCCCTTTTCCTCCATTTTTTTGCGGTAGTAAGGCACGTTATCCCACACGTGCTTTACCTGAGCCACAAGACGCTCGTCCTGAAGTTTTTTCATGTCCTCCCGTGACATACACTCAATTGATTCGTTCCAGTATTTTGCCAAAACAAAAACCTCCTATATATAAATTTTAAATCTACGCTCTAACTACATTTGCCGCATTCTTTCCAAGCTCGAACGCCTTTTTGTTAAGCTCCAGAAATTTCGGGGGCACACACTGCTCAATAGCGTCCTGCCAGAGCTTGTCGTCAAAATCGGTATTTGCAGCAACAACTCCCATAAGGACAACGTTTGAAGCCTTTGCATTTCCTGCTTCCTCCGCAAGAGTAAGAGCGTCCGCTGCCGTTACTTCAATGCCCGCTGTCTTTATTTTCTCAATAATCTCCTCCGGATATTCTGCATTGCCTGTTATGACCGGCATAGGGTCAAGCTTCTGTGTGGATGTAATGAGCTTGCCGCCCTTTTTGAGATACGGAAGCCATCTTGCAGCTTCAAGCTGCTCAAAGGAAATGATAACGTCAGCCTCCCCTTTTTCAATGACAGGAGAAAAGACCTCGTCTCCGTATTTTACGTATGTAACAACCGAACCTCCCCGCTGGGACATTCCATGTACCTCTGACACCTTAACGTCGTGTCCCTGTGCAAGAAGCACGTTTCCCAGAAGTCTTGACGCCAGCAGTGAACCCTGTCCGCCTACGCCTACTATCATAATTGATCTTGTATCCATTGAAATTCTCCTTTTTAGTTAATTATCAAAATAACCATATTTTTCATTTGTTTCAAAAAGCCATTTTCCTCCCGATATTCCGCCCATTGCGGCAAGAGCATAGCTTTTTATCAGGGATTCCTGAAAATCATATTCCATATCCAGCTCTTTAAGAAGCTGTCCGAAATTTTCAAAACATCCGGTAAATGAAGCTTCATACTGGCTTGGTATATACATTATTTCCCATGTCCATACCACTTTTTCGCAGAGGTAAACTGCCGCGACCATAACAACGACACAGATGAATAAAGCCGATTCAACATTGATATATCTTTTTTTAGTCATAAGATTACAGAAGTACAGCTCGCCTATCATCATAAAAATACCGGCTATTTCTGCTTTCTCAAATGAATAAACTTTTTTGAGAACGACCCAAAGCAGCATTGACGGCAAAGTCCCTATGACTGCACCCAGAACAGCAAGGATGATCGTGATAATCTCCGATTCCTCATTTTGCTCAACAGGCTGTCCGGAAATTTTGCTGCCCTTTTCCCTACTGAATACGCCGCTGATTCTCTTTGCCTTGTCATTATTCATATTGTCACCCCTTTTTGAAAACCAGAACTACTCCGCTATAGCCCCTGATTTGCAGACCTCGGAGCATATTCCGCAGCCTACACACTGAGTATGATCGATAACAGCCTTGCCATCTCTTACGGAAATTGCAGGACATCCAAGTCTCAGACAAATTTTGCATCCCTTGCATTTGTCCGGAACAATTTTCAGAGCAGGCTTATGCTTTACGTATTTAAGCAAAGCACAGGGACGTCTGGAAATTATCACGGACGGCTCGCTTACCGCAAGCTCCTCCTTGATGGCAGCTTCTGTTTCAGCAAGATTATATGGGTCAACAACTCGTACACGTTTGATACCTACTGCTTTGCAAAGCTCCTCAAGATTTACCGCAGCAGCAGGATCTCCTTTGAGATTCTTTCCGGTGGTAGGATTCTGCTGGTGTCCGGTCATACCTGTGATGGAGTTGTCAAGGATAATTACCGTTGAATTTGTTGCATTATAAGCAATGTTTACCAGTCCGGTAATACCGCTGTGCATGAATGTGGAGTCTCCGATAACTGCAACGGTAGACTTCTCCGCAGCCTCACCACGAGCCTTATTGAAGCCATGGAGTGCGGAGATAGACGCTCCCATGCATATAGTTGTATCCATTGCGGAAAGTGGTGCGCTTGCTCCAAGAGTATAGCAGCCGATGTCTCCGGAAACTGTGATCTTATTTTTGGAAAGGCAGTAGAACAGTCCTCTGTGGGGACATCCTGCACACATAACTGGAGGACGGACAGGAACGTTTCCGTCAAAGGAAACCGTATCCACTGTTTTTCCGAGAAGCTTCTCCGCAACTGTTGCCTGTGAAAACTCCCCTATGTAACCAAACAGTTCTTTGCCTACGACGTCAAGTCCTAACGCTTTACAGTGGGTCTCGATAATATCATCAAGCTCCTCTATAACATAGACTTTTTTGTACTTAGCACAGAAATCCTTTATAAGCTTAACAGGCAGAGGATTTATAACACCCAGCTTAAGATAGGAAGCTCCATCTCCCATTGCCTCACGGGCGTACTGATAGGAGATACCGCTTGTGATGATACCGATCTCCCCCCCGTTGTCGATGACTTTGTTAAGAGGAGAGGTCTCTGCATATTCACGGAGCTTCTGTGTGCGCTCCTCAACGAAAACGTGTCTGCCTCTTGCAAAAGCGGGCATCATAACATATTTCTGTGGATTCTTTGTATATTCCTTCTGTTCGGGGACAACCCTGTCATTTAACTCTACCGCCGACTGTGAGTGTGCAACTCTTGTACACATACGAACAATAACTGGAGTATCATATTTTTCCGAAAGCTCAAAGGATGTCTTTACAAACTCCTTACATTCAGAAGAATCGGAGGGTTCTACCATGAGAACCTTGGAAGCAATTGCATGATGACGTGAATCCTGCTCATTCTGTGAAGAATGCATACCCGGATCGTCCGCAACGGCGATCACCATTCCCCCGTTCACTCCGGTATAGGAGGCTGTATAGAGCGGATCAGCTGCTACGTTAAGTCCCACGTGCTTCATTCCGCAGAATGAACGTGAGCCTGCAATTGACGCTCCCAGAGCTACTTCCATAGCAACCTTTTCATTGGGAGCCCACTCAGCATAGATCTCGTCATACTCAGCGGCATATTCGGTTATTTCAGTGGAAGGAGTTCCCGGATAGCTGGACGCTACTGTGACTCCCGCCTCATAAAGCCCTCTTGCGAAGGCAGCATTTCCTAACATAAGTTTTTTCATAGTTAAAAAGTCCTTTCAGATAACATATATATCAGTATTATATCATACTTTGTTAAAAAAGAAAAGAGTTTATTGAAAAAAATATATGGCAACAAAAACTTGCCCAAAAAGCTGAGCTTTTTCAGACAAGTTTTTACAAATATTCAATTTATTCAGCTTTGATCGACTTAATTTCGTTGAGCAATGCAGAAAATTCATCCAGATTAGAAAGGCACTGTTCTATAACTTCCTTTGTCTGAGCTACCTGCTTGCTCATATCATTTGAATGATCACTGATCCTTTGCATTGCCTTATCTATACGATCAGCTGAGCTTTTACTTGTTTCGGCAAGTGTTCTTACCTCCTGAGCAATAACTCCGAATCCCTTTCCGTTTTCCCTTGCTCTTGACGCTTCAATAGATGCGTTGAATCCGAGGATTCTTGTATTCATGGCAATATCCTGAATAACCTTTACAGTATTCTTTGTAGCAGCGACCTCAGATGCAGATGCTTTTTCAATTCTGCTTACACTTTCAAACGCATCAGAAAGCATATTTATCTTTTCAGTAATTCTTTCTACAGTTTCTTCTGCGTCATCGATCTTATGCATTACAGAGTGGTTCACATTGTCAAGGCTTGTAGTTGTCTGACCTGCAAGGTAGTTATTATATGCAGTCTGGGACAGTATCTTCGCAATAATGAAAAGGAAATCAGCAGCAGCATCTACCTGCTTTTTATCCATGATCTTGATTTTTTTCAGTGCTCTTATGTAATCATCCGGATTTACACCAATTTCATCGGCAATTTTACGGAATTTCTTTTCGTCAGGCGCTTCGGTAAGAACCTGACCTCCGATGAATGAACCTATAAACTGACCGTCAAGCAATATAGGAGCGGCAAAATCCACAAGACCTGCATGACAGAAGTAAGCTGCTGCACAGCCTTTGCGCATTGCCTGCTCACCGCCCATTTTATCGCATTTTGCACATCTTTCACAGCCCTCTCTTGATTTACGGGTATACTCCATACAGAAATCCGTAAAATTACTGCCATCCGTAACAGCGTTTCCATTTGCATCTGTAGTAAGAGCAGCCATTCCGGTAAGATTAGCAAAACCGTCCTGAATTTCCTGTAAAGTAGCAACATCAATTAAATCTGTAAGTGTTACATCAATCATAATCTAACTCCATTCCGCAGCGGCAGAGGGTCGCCCGAACCCTGACCGCAGCATTAAAATAACCAAATTTTTTACGGACGAAATGAACCCCCTGTTATCCGAGTTCAAGCATACGATTTATGCAGACGGACGCTTTTTTCATAACCTCCTCTGACATTTCAATCTCAAGTCCCCCGCCGTTAAGTGCCTTGTACACGTCCATAAGAGTAGTACGTTTCATATTGGGGCAGATAAGATGCTTGGACAATGGATAGAAGTCCTTGTCGGGACAGACATACTGCAAATGCTCCGCAATGGAAATTTCCGTACCAATAATAAATTCTTTCGCTTCCGACTTCATTGCAAAATTTACGATCCCGCTGGTAGAACCTATGTAATCCGCGTGTTTTGTAACTGCGGGAACACACTCCGGATGTACCAGCATAAGAGCATCCGGATGCTGCGCCTTGATGTCAAGAGCATCCTTCTCCCTGACAGCCGCATGAATGGGACAGCCGCCCTGAATAAGCTTGAACTGCTTTTCAGGAATCTGCTCAGCCACATAGGCTCCAAGGTTGCAGTCGGGAATAAAAAGTATTTTGTCATTTTCGATCTTCCGGCATATATCGACTGCCGAAGAAGAAGTTACGCATACGTCACATTCTGTTTTAAGTTCTGCTGTTGTATTTATATAAGCAACTACTGTGTGTTCGGGATAAAGCCCTTTAAGCTGGCGAAGCTCGTCAGCCGAAAGCTGCTCCGCCATTGGACAGCCGCAGCCTTCCTTTGCAAGAATAACCTTTTTATTCGGAGAAAGGAGCTTACAGGTCTCTGCCATAAAATGAACTCCGCACATCATTACTGTGTCATTCGGAGCGTTCACAGCAAGCTCAGAAAGCCGGAAGCTGTCGCCTGTATAGTCTGCGATCTCCTGTATCTCCTCTGCCTGATAACTATGAGCAAGAATGGTTATACCCTTTTCCTTTTTTATACGTAATATATCTTGTTGAATATCCTTTATCATTCTGAACTCCCTCAAGAAATTATACTTATAACTATTATTTTACCACATTACAGAATAGTTTTCAATATGTTTACAAATATTTTTAATAAAATAAAATTTTTAGAACCATTTTTTGTCAGCAATTAAAATGTCCGACAAATTGCCTGCGTCATATTTTTGTTTTAAGATATGTAGTAGCAAGAACTGCCAGAATACCTCCGATAGAAGAACCGATCAGATTTACTGTCAGCTGATAGCTCCAGTCAACCTTTTCCTCTCCCTTGTTAGGTATAGGAAGCAGTGCAAACCAGATACTGCTGAATACGGAACGCATTGCGTTCATGCTGAATCCTGTGCTGTTGAGCGTAAGTGAAAGCAGTGCAACTGCTCCGAATCCTACAGCACCTATGACCAATGCGTCTCCGGTTTTAGCTATCCCTATAAATACCAGGAAAAGGAACAAAAATGTTGCGAGAACTTCCTGTACAAAATTTAGAGGAACATTTTTTTCCACAGGGTATGCTGAAAATATCCCGCGTTTAGGCATATCTCCCGAAGCCTTAAAGGAATCCCAGAAGAATATCATGCACACAAGGATCGCTGCACCGGCAGCAAGAAATTCCATAAGCAGATACATCAGTCCATCAACGACACCAAGACCGTTTATCATACTTCCAAGCACAACGCCCGGATTAAGATATGCAGGTCCTCCCATGATGACAGCAATTGCAAGTCCGAATCCAACAGCCAGACTCCATGCAACTACCAGTTCTATATAGTTCAATGTGGATACAAGAGTTTTTTTCAAGGATATGTTGCACATATATGCATATCCCCCGAGCAGAAAGATAAAGCTTCCTACAAATTCTGATAAATACGCCATTATTTTTTCTCCCCAAAATATAATTCCCCAACATTATCAATGAAAGTTACATATTATTCTAACATATTTTAGTATAATTTGCAATACCTTTTGAAAAATATCGACTAAAATTCACAATTTTTTTACTACTAAATCTTTCTAAAAAGACCTGTTACAAATTTTCCTCACTCCACTTCTGCATTTCAAGAAGTATAGGAACAAAGCTCTCCCCCATATCTGTAAGAGAATATTCTACCTTTGGAGGAATCTGCGGATACACATGACGATGTATAAAACCGTCCGATTCAAGCTCCCGGAGCTGCTTTGTCAATGTAGATTGTGTAATTCCGTCAAGACGCTTTTGCAGCTCATTGAACCTCTGTATCTTATACGCCGATATATACCATATGATAAGGATTTTCCATTTTCCGCTTATCACTGCCTGTAATTTACTCATTGATTCGCATTTTTCAAACTGATTTTTTTCTGAATGTTTGTTGACGGACACTCTGATTCACCACCTGTAATTATTATACCAAATTAATATATGCATGTCAATCAGATACTAAGTATCAAAAATAATAGTATATATTAAAAATAATCGTACTTGAAAAACCATACTTACAATGATAAAATTTAATCAAATAATCATTGGAGGAATTTATCATGCACTTTACAGGAACAATATGGAGACCTCCCTATGAGGCTTGGTCTGCTCTATTACAGGTAACGGCAGGATGCACTCATAATAAATGCAAATTCTGTACGCTTTATAGTGACGTCCCGCACTTCCGGATGTCCCCTGTTTCAGAAATCGAATCGGATTTACAGGAAATCTATACCTGTACTCCGGATGTTACAAGGCTATTTCTTACAGGAGCTAACCCATTTGTACTTGATACGAACCATCTAAAAACGATCGCTAATCTTGCCAAGCAATATTTACAGCGATTGGACAGTATCGGCTGCTTTGCAAGGATAACTGATATTATTCATAAAAGTATCGAAGAACTAAAAGACCTGCGAGCTCTGGGATACAATAGAATAACCATCGGAGCTGAAACAGGAAATAACACTGCTCTTGAATTTATGCGCAAGGGCTATAGTGCAGAAGACATCATTACTCAGTGCAAAAAGCTTGACTCTGCCGATATTGAATACAATTTCTTTTACCTCACCGGAATAAGCGGATCTGGAAATGGTTTGGCAGGTGCAGAAAAAACTGCGGAAATCTTCAATCGGCTTAACCCAAAAATCATAGGAGCTTCCATGCTGACGATTTATCCCTGTTCTGATTTATACGATGAGATACGTCTCGGGAACTGGAAGGAGGAATCCGAAAGAGAAAAGCTTATTGAAATGAGGACACTTATAGAAAAGCTTGATATACGAACTCATTTTGCCGCTCTTGGAGCTTCCAATATGTTCAAGCTTCATGGAGAGCTTCCATATGAAAAACAGGAGCTTCTCAATGAAATTGACGATATTTTAAACCGGTATGATGAATCTAAGCTTAGAAATTACAGAGTGAATCTTAAACATCTTTAAAACAACAAAACCCGACTATATCAACAGTCAGGTTATATGTGTTAATCAAACATTTTTCAAGGCAATACATCTATTTTTCGCCCTCCGGATGATAGCCTCCCGTTACCTCGATAACGTTATTATCCGGGTCTGTAAGATGAAAATAGTGATAGGCAGGGTGTGCCTGGCGGATCTCTGTCACTGACCCTATGTTAAGAGACTTTACTCTCTCGTATTCTGTTACAAGATCCTCTACCCAGTAATTCTGAACAAATTTATATGGACTGTCAGGATCGGTACAATGTCCTATAAGATTGCTTTCATTCATAAGAGAAATACATTTTCCGTCAATATAAAATTCAACAAACTTATTCCCGCTTCTGCACCTGTTATCAATGGTGACGCCGAGAAATTTTTCGTAGAAATCCACTGATTTTTCAAAATCCTTTACCACCAGATAAATACTTCCCAGATGGAGAGGATTTTTGTTTTCCCCATCCGCCTCCTCTTCCCTTCCGGTGAGAATCGCGTCGGTAGAGACACCGAAAAGCTCGCTCATTCGGACAACCTTATCCACGTCGGGAATTGCTTGTCCCAGCTCCCATTTTGAAACGGACTGCCTTGAGACCTCCAGCATTTCCGCAAGTCTTTCCTGAGTAAGACCCATTTGTATCCTGATTTTTTGTATACGATCTCCTAAAGTCATGTTTATCTACCTCCTGATGATATTATACAACGCTCCGAGTTAGGCGTCCACCAATCAGAATTGGAAATTTTGTCAACTGCAGGTTGCGGATGAAGATAGGCAATATTTGCTTTCATAAGGGTAACAATGCAGCAATGACTGCAAATACGATCGACGGCAGCAGATTGGCAACGCGTACTTTCTTTCCCCAAACTAAGTTAAGACCGACACAAAAAATCAGGATCGAACCAATCAGAGATATACTTTCCAACGCAGCATCAGTCATAAGCGGCTTTATTAAAACCGCCAGAAACGTCATCACTCCTTCAAGCAAAAGGACAGGTATTGCAGAAAACATACATCCTTTGCCCAGAGAACAGGTCATTACCAGAATGATAACAAAGTCAAGGATCGCCTTTGTTGCGAGGATAGACCAGTCTCCGCTGATACCGTCCTGAATTGCACCGACGATCGCCATAGCACCGATGCAGACTGTCAATGAAGCGGTCACGAAACCATTGACAAAATTCTTGTCCTTTGCATTGCCTGTCTTGCGTTTCAGCCATTCGCCAAAGCGTTCAAAGCGGGATTCGATATTGATCGCCTCGCCTACCAGCGCGCCAAGTGCCAGGTAAATGACAACTCCCAACGATTGTCCGCTGCTGATCGTGCCATCTTCAATATGTAACATCCCCTCCATAGCACCAGCGATACCGATAAACAATACACTGACACCGCAAGCCATATTCAGGCTCTCCTGAAATCGTTCTTTTAAGAAATGTCCGAACAATAACCCCATAACGCCGCCTAAAATAATGGCGGCACTGTTGATAATTGTTCCCAGTCCGATCATGGGTCTACCTCCAAGCATACAAAAAACATACCGTCCTTTAAACCTAAGGACGGCATAGCTGCGGGACTTTCCCGCTGGCGGAAGCGGAGGGATTCGAACCCTCGGTACCCGAAAGTACAACTGATTTCGAG
>JAFLUJ010000315.1 GCA_022511485.1 Oscillospiraceae bacterium
TCCATGATCGGATGCTTAGTCATAATATATTCAAGGTCGCTTCCCCTGAAAGAGCCTGTCGTTGTGTAGTCCTCGATCTTAGCGGCAGCCATTGTGGACTTTACAAGCTCCATTGCCATGATATAATTTTCTCCGTTTGTCTGAACTACCGTGTATTCATAATCAGGACCAAGACATATTGCAAGGTTTCCGGGAAGCGTCCATGTAGTAGTTGTCCAGATAACGAAAAACGTTTTATCAAGGTCAAGACCAAGTGCGGAAAGCTTTCCTTTATCATCTGTTACCTTGAATTTTACATAAATAGAATGGCATGGATCATTTTCATACTCGATCTCAGCTTCTGCAAGGGCGGTCTGGCAGTCGGGACACCAGTAAACCGGCTTAAGACCCTTATAAATATATCCCTTGCTGTACATATCTCCGAAAATTTCAACCTGACGAGCCTCAAATGCGGGACGCAGAGTAAGATACGGATTATCAAAATCTCCCCATACGCCAAGTCTCTGGAACTGCTTGCTCTGGTTGTCCACCTGATCCATAGCATACTCACGACAGTGCTTTCTCAGCTCAACGGGAGGTATCGCGCCGTTTTCAACGCCAATTGCCTTCAGAGCCTTAAGCTCAATAGGCAGACCGTGTGTGTCCCAGCCGGGAATATAGGGTGAGCAGTATCCGCTCATATTTTTACTGCGGACTATAATATCCTTCAGAACCTTATTAAGTGCGGTACCCATATGAATATCGCCGTTTGCGTACGGAGGTCCGTCATGCAGAACATAAAGAGGTCTGTCTTTATTTTTTTCTACCATTGCATAATATGTCCTGTCGCTGTGCCAATGTTCCAGCATTGCAGGCTCTTTCTGCGTAAGGTTTCCTCTCATAGAAAATTCGGTTTCGGGAAGATTAAGTGTTGAATTATAATCCTGCGCCATTGATAACTCTCTCCTTGGATTTTTATTTATGATTTTATTTATTTTGTCCGAATTTTAATTCTCCGAACTTGCTTTCAGTTTTTGCCGCACCAACTGCTGCTGCGGTATCTCCGAACGGAAATGATGGTTTATCCTGCTGCTGTCTGTAGGGATTTTCCATTACTCTTGTTGCCTCCATATCCCTATGAGCCTCCTGCTGAGGAGCGGGCTGTGGTTTTGGCTGCGGCTCCGGTTCGGGTTCGGGAGCAGTCTGCTGAACCGGTGCAGATGCAGCAGCAGGAGCTGCCTCCTCTTCGTCAATATCATCATAATCAGGAATAGCTGTGATCTGTTCCAGATGCTGCTTATACATATTAAGAAGGTTTGCTTTAAAATCAGAAACCTCCTGCTGCATTTTTACAAGGGAGCGCTTTTCCTTTTCATTCTGGATCTTTGCAGAGCTTACTATTTCGTTTGCCTTGCTTCTTGCCTCAGAAAGTATGGCTTCTGCCTTTGCTTGAGCGTCGCTTATAACAGCTCTGCCCTGTCTCTGAGCGCCGATAAGCGCATCTTTAAGAGCTTCCTCGTCCTTTTTATATTCTCTGACACTTTCAACTAAAACCTCTATTTTCTTTTCGTCCTCTTCCTTTTCTCTCTGATAACGAGCAATTTCGCTTGCTACCTCACGGAGAAAGTCATCGACCTCTTCTGTTTTGTAGCCCGGTCTTGCCTGTTCAAAACGCTTATTGTTAATATCCTTAACGCTCAGCATAACCTTCACCTCAATTAATTATATTTTTTTATAGTTATATGTATTCTATCCTTTTTAGTTTTACCATTTACCGAATCAAGAACGAATTTGCCATATCCTCTTACAGAAAAAATATCTCCCTGAGAGAGCTGATATGACACGCTTTGTACTGTTTCATACATAACAGCGACATAGCCTCCCTTAATAAGCGAGGCTGACTTTTCACGGCTTACCCCCGCAGCCATAGAGATCACTCCGTCAAGCCGCAATGAAGACACCGTTCCGCTCTTTTCGATAAAAGACTGTTCTGTATTCAGCCCGGAAAAAACCTCTTCGGAGATAGAAACTCCCACAGAGCCTATCTTGCTTATCTCCGACATAAGAACCGGCTTTACCGTATCATGTACAATGACCGCAGCCGTTCCGTTTCCTACGATTATATCTCCGAGCATATTTCTCTTTATTTGTCTTGACATGAACGCACCTAAAAAATCTCTGTGGGACAGCTTATCAGCCTCCCTGAATTTAAATCTGAGAGCAGAAACAGGGAAATCCTCCCATTCATCTTCTTCAAACTCCCAATACTGCGGAAATATCCCCAGTATTTTTCTTGCGGCTTGTTCATATCCGCCATAAAGCTTATAATCTTCACAGCCTTGCTCGTCCATAAACGACTTTGCAAGAATGATCTGGCGTTCGTCAAGAAATGCTGAAAACTTCGGAGTATAGCTTTTTTCACATATCTCTATCATATCCAGAAAATGCGAAAGCAGCAGCCTGTCCTCATGAGAAAGCTTATTGTAATAACTGCTAAGCTTGCTCATCTATCAAAGAAATACACCGTTATTTTCAAGCTCACCAACCAGGTCATCCCCTACAAAACCAACGTTATAAGGAGTAATGATAAAAGTATTGTTTGCAACCGGCTTTACATTACCGCCGTTGGCATAAGCAACACCGCCAAGAAAGTCAATGATCCTTCTTGTAACATCCGGTGTGGTGGATTCAAGGTTAAGAACGACAGTCTTTTTGGAATTAAGATGATCTGCAATCTGCTTGGTATCCTGAAATACCTCCGGCTTTACAAGGATAACCTGAAGCTGGGCAGTCGCATGAATGTTGACTACCTTGTTCCTCTTGTTCATTTCCTCGTTTTCATAGTCATCATCAATTCTGTCAAAGGTGTCAATCTCAGTATCTTCCTCTGCATCCATACCAAGGATCTCTTTTAAGTTGCCGATAAAACTCATTTTTATCTTCCTTTCTTTCAATAAGGATTCTTTTCCACTGGGTTATTTTCTTGAACCAAAAATACCCGAGCCTATTCTTACTATATTTGAACCGTATTTCACCGCAAGGGCGTAATCGGCTGACATACCCATCGACAAGGTATCCATATCAGGATACTTCGTCTTTAAATCATCAAAAAGCATTCTCATTTTGTCAAAAGCCTTTTCTGACTCTCCTATAGGAGGTATCGTCATAAGACCTCTTACTCTTATGTTTTTCATCTGCATTGTTTTATAAAGAAGCTCTTCGGCAGCGTCAGGAGAAACACCGCTTTTGCTGTCCTCCCCGCCGATATTCACTTCAAGCAGAATGTCCATTCGTTTTTCTGACCTTGCTGCAAGTCTGTCTATTTCCGATGCCAGCTTTTCGGTGTCAACAGAATGTATCATTGTCACACTATCTATAATATACTTTATTTTGTTGGATTGCAAGTGCCCTATAAAATTTATCTCAGCATTTTTGTCATAGAAATCCTTTTTTTCAAGGTACTCCTGTACCCTGTTTTCTCCGAGAAGCGTTATACCCTCTCTTACGGCTTCATTTACACGTTCATAAGGTACAGTTTTCGTAACAGCCATGATCCTGACAATATCATCAGGCTTTCTGTACTTAACTTTTGCCTCTTCAACGTTATACCGTATTATTTTAAGGCTTTCGGAAATATCCGTATCCATACGCCCCTCTCCTTTTAGTAGGATCAATCTTCAAAAATATCCTCATCTTCTGTATCGTTTGTCTGACCGGGAGTCTGCGACTCGCTGTCATCACCGTCCTGATTTTCGTCATCACCCTGATCCTTTTTATCATTCCGGTTCTTGTTATAATCCGGAAGATCGTCCTCATCCTGTGTCCTTGATGTGGTTTCCTCAACATAAAGATCAGAGGAAACATCTCCTTCTGTGATAATATCGTCATACACGCTTATGTAGCTGCTGTCGGACGTGATCTGCGAAAGTATATACTCGTCACACTCATATATCGGATTGATCTTCCTGAACGCAACTCTCTGTCCCAAAAGGATATAAACACCCTTTTCATTGTCCTTGTCGAAACGGATAGCTTTTCTCGGAACTCTGATACCCTCATAGTCGTTAAGAATAAGCTCCACACGTTCTACCCTGCGCTGAACAAGATTATAGGTAAGCTCATCACATGAAAGTATTATGACACTTTCATTAGGATCATCGGATTCTATAAGATCATCGATAACCGCTGTGACAGTATCGGGAGTGGACGCAAACTTTACGGTAATGCTGCTTCCCACCCGGAAATTTGCTGCCATGGGATCGACTATTCCAGCCATTTTCCATTCGTAGCCGTCAACCATCTTACCTATACTGCTTCCGGATCTTCCGTTATCTGAGCTTCCAATAATATCCTTAACCTTATCAACTGTGAGATCATCAACCTTGTCCAATGAAAGCTTACCCTCATATCCGTCTGTATAACTTATGAAGTAGCCTGTACTGTCCGCAGTAATTACATTTGTCGGTTCTTTGCGCCTTGCTTCAAGCTGATATATCTGACTGTTGAGACGGTCAATAGCATCGTTATAGTCAGTTTCCTCGTTGATTATGATACGGTATATATCCATCAGCGTCTGAAACTGTTTTCTCTCTTCTGCAAGGGCGTCCAGATCGTTTTCTGCAATAAGAAAAGCGATAGTCTGATACTCCTGATCAATAAGAGAAGAGATAAATGTCGGTTCAGCTGTCTCTGTAGTACCCGGATTCTGAGCTCCCTTAAGAAGCTCCACCTGTTCTTTAAGTTCTTCAATACGGTTATTGACGTAGATGTCATCATCACTGCTGTAAACATATGCTACAACTGAGCCGTTTGCGATCTTGCTTCCGTCAGCATTGGGATAGCTGAGCACACCGTTTGCACTGCCCCGTACTATCGTTTCATTTCTGATATAAACTCCCTGAAACGACACCTTTTCGGCAGATGAATACAAAACTGCGGCTTCCGTTACATAATCGTCCTTAAACTGCATACTTATCTGACTGAACACAGTGATAAGAATGAACAGTGAAAGGAAAAACACAAGGATCCTTACAGTGATCGAATTCATACTATGTTACTGCTCCGAATCAAGGATCGACACGGGTTTTGCCGGAATTATTGTTGATATGGCGTGTTTGAACACCAACTCCTGCTTGCCGTCGCACTCCAGTATGACAACATAGCTGTCAAAGCCCTTCACTATGCCCTTGAACTGAAATCCGTTTGTAAGGATAAATGTAGCGGGAATCTTATCCTTTCTCGCCTGATTGAGAAAAACGTCCTGGAGGTTCATATTTTTGTTCATTTTACCATCCTTTCCTTAGAGCTTGTTCAGGATCTCAATATACTGAACATACTCTTACAGGATATATCTGTTCATTGGTTTTTGCGAAAAAAATGCTTAGTTTTATTATATCATAAAATTTTTGATTTGGCTACTATTTTTTTGCAGTTTTTAATAATTTCATACAAATTATCAAATTCGTCCATATAAATCCAATTAATTCGGTCATCACGACGAAACCATGTGAGCTGTCTCTTGGCATAATGACGTGAACTCAGGCGTATTTTGTCCAGACACTCCTCTAATTCTGCTTCTCCCTCAAAATATGGTATAAGCTCCTTATATCCTATCGCCTGACAGGCAGTACCGGGTTTTTCACCTTCATATACAGCCCGGCACTCCTCAACCATGCCATTTTCAGCCATAACAGTGACCCTGCGGTTTATTCTGTCATACAGCTTTTCCCTGTCCCTGAATCCAAGACCTATCATACAGACATCATAGTCTGAATCACTGCCCTTATTTGCCCGCTTATAGTCACTGAACTTCATTCCTGTAAGCTCGTAAACTTCAAGAGCACGTATGACCCTGACAATATTCTGTGGAGGAACAGCCTCTGCTGTCTCCGGGTCTATCTCTGCAAGACGTTTATGCATTGCCTCCGTACCAAGTTCCCCGGCTTCCTGTGTGAGCTTCCTTCGGACGCTTCCGTCTGTTTCTGCACTGTCAAAGCTGATATTGTCAATAAGTGAATTTATATACAAACCTGTGCCTCCCACAAGTATGGGAAGTCTGTCCCGCAACCTTATTTCGGAAATCTTTTCCTTTGCCAGTTTGACATAGTCAGCCGTGCTGAAGCTTGTTCCAATGTCAACTATTCCCATAAGATGGTGAGGAACTCCCTCCATTTCATCTTCGGTAGGCTTTGCGGTGGCAACGCTTAATCCCTTATATATCTGCATAGAATCGGCGGAAACTACCTCTCCGTCATATTCCTTGGCTAAAGCCACTCCCAGCGCAGTCTTTCCGCTTGCTGTAGGACCTGTAACTACGAGCAGCGGTATTTTATTTTCCGGAATACTCATAGTCACACTTCCTTTAATTATCCATCAGACTATTCTTCTGAACTGTTTTTCAAGCTCCCGCTTTGAAAGCTTGAACATTACCGGTCTGCCATGTGGACAATATCTTATCCGCTCGTCGGTGAGAATAGTTTTAACTATCTCCGACAGCTCTGCAAGTGAAGTTATATCATTAGCCTTTATTGCTGCCTTGCATGCAAAGGTATGATACATATCGTCAAGTATTTCCGGCATGGGATTTTCTTTGTTTTCGCTGATATTCCTTGCCAGCTCTATCATAAGATCGGAAGGATCGCAGCCGTCCAGTATGCCGGGTATTCCCATAACGCTTACCTTTGACGCTCCGGAGATCTCAAACTCAAAGCCAAGCTCACGAACGAAATCCTGATTCTGGATAACGGCATTAAATTCCTCAAAATCAAGAAGAACTTCCACCGACTGGAGCATAAGCTGACAAACCAGCTTCTGAGCTCCCGATCTCAGCTTTTCAAAAAGGATACGCTCATGTGCGGCGTGCTTGTCAACGAAAATAGTATCATCCTCAACCTCGGCGATTATGTAATTTTTAAACGCCTCCCCTATGACTCTGAACCGTATCTCCTTTTGCGGTTCAGGTGGAGAAACCGTCACATTCGTCCTCTTTTCAAAGGACGAATGTGAAATATATTTAAAGCTTTTTTCCTCCGTGGGAACAAGCTGTTCTATTGCAGGCTCGTCATCCTGAGTATCAACAGGAATATCATAAGGGATATTAACAATATCCTCGTCCTGCTTCGGTTCCAGAGGGGTATGCTTCGGCGTAACAACGGACTGCTCCGGCATCTGCTCACGATAGGCAGGCTTGATCTCGGAAACGATCTCTGCTGCCGGAAGCTTTATCTGAGTATATTCCGGCGGTTCGTTATCCTGCACCTGAGGCTTGGTATAATCGGGTTTCGGAGCTTTAATGTTGATCTCTTCGGGGGCGCTGTCCAGTAAAATCGCGTTTTTCACTGCGAAAAATACGCCCTCCGAAATTACCCTGTCGTCGGTGAAACGAACCTCCGTTTTGGTGGGATGGACGTTTACATCCATTATTGAAGGAGGCACGGTCAGTCTCAACACACAGGAGGGAAACTTCCCTTCCATAATGCTGTTCATGTAAGCATTCTCCAACGCACGGGAACAAACCAAAGACCTTACATATCTGCCGTTGATAAAGAAGTGCTGCATAGTGCGGTTAGGTCTGCCGAATAGCGGTTTTACAGTAAAGCCGTCGATCTTTATCCCATTAAGCTCGTAATCCACTGAAAGCATGGAGGCTGCAAACTGTCTTCCCATTATTGAATACACTGAGGAATACAGCTCTCCGTCTCCGGAGGTTATAAACTCCTGCTTATTGTCACGTATGAATTTAAAGGCTATTTCCGGATGGGAAAGAGCTATCTTATCAACGATGGCACTTATTGCGTTTCCCTCGGCTACGTCTTTTTTAAGGAATTTCAGCCTTGCAGGGACGTTGTAAAAAATATCCCTTATGATTATCGTCGTTCCCTCGGGACAGCCTGTACGCTCGTAAAGCTTCTCCTCGCTTCCCTCAATGGAATAGTGAGTTCCGTACTCCTCACCGGAGGTTTTCGTCAGCACGTCCACCTTTGCCACGGCGCATATGGAAGCAAGAGCCTCCCCACGGAATCCAAGGGTAAGGATACTGTTAAGGTCGTCTTTATCATGTATCTTGCTTGTGGCATGGCGCAGAAAGGCAACAGGAACGTCCTCATATTCAATACCGCAGCCATTGTCGGTTATGCGGATATAGTTCACGCCGCCGTTTTTTATTTCCACGGTTATACTTGTTGCACCGCTGTCTATTGAATTTTCAACAAGCTCCTTGACAATAGAGCTGGGACGCTCTATTACCTCTCCCGCAGCGATAAGCTCGGCGGTCTCCTTGCTTAGAACTTGTACCTTTGACATTTACACACCTCTGTAAATTTATATATCCTTGTTTTCATATTCCGGTGGAATAATCAGAATCGCTCCGCAATTTTCACAGCGATAAGCTATGAGATTGCTAAAAAAACTAAATCCTTGTATAGTACCAAAAATTACATGATCAGGTTTAATAAGAAAAAGTGATTTAGGAAATTTTTCATGCTTTTTAATTGTTTTATCACTGTACCATTCTAATGGCGTCGAATGACGGGAAGCATAACCACTTCTAGCTAATTTTACAAGACCCTTTTCCATATTTCCGCCGCATCTGGAACAATTCATAAAATTCACCTACTCCAGCATTTCACAAAGCTCTTTGAGGAAATACTTTGCATCCTCGTCGGTAAGCTCGTCCACATTTGTTTTCCTAAGCTTTTCTATTATACGGTCGTTGCCTATGCTTCCGAAGGAAATTTGATCCTCATCCTTATGTATATGCTCCGCCTTCTCCTTTTCCATATCAGCAAGGAGACTTTTTGCTCTGCTCAGGACTTTGTTCGGAAGTCCTGCCAGCTTGGCAACGTCAATTCCATAGCTGTCGTCAACGCCGCCCCGGACTATCTTACGCAGGAATTTTATGTCCTCTCCCCGCTTCTTTACTGCCACGCTGTAATTTTTAACTCCATCTATCTGGTCTTCAAGCTGTATAAGCTCATGATAGTGGGTAGCAAAAAGAGTTTTACAGCCAAGAACTCTTGAATTGGCAATGTACTCCGCAACGGCTGTTGCTATGCTTATTCCGTCATATGTAGACGTTCCCCGTCCCACCTCGTCAAGAATGACAAGGCTCTGCTTTGTAGCATTTTTAAGAATGTCCGCCACCTCGCTCATTTCCACCATAAATGTGGACTGTCCTGCTGTAAGATCGTCGGAAGCTCCTACTCTGGTAAAAATTTTATCAACGATGGTTATTTTAGCGTGCTTAGCCGGCACAAAACATCCTATCTGCGCCATAAGTGTGATAAGGGCAGTCTGGCGCATATAAGTGGACTTACCGGACATATTAGGTCCTGTTATGATCGCCATACGATTCTGGTTAAGGTCAAGATAGGTGTCGTTGGGAACATATATCTCATCTGTCAGCATAAGTTCAACGACAGGATGTCTGCCATCCTTTATGTCGATTATGCCGTCAATGGCAATATCCGGCTTTGTATACTCATTTTTAAGGGAGGTATATGCAAAGGAGCAGAGCACATCTATCTGAGCAAGAGCAGAGGCGGTCTCCTGGACTTTTACCAGCTGTGTGGCAATGAAATCCCTTACCTCGCAGAAAATATCATATTCAAGGGAAAGTATCTTCTCATTTGCGCCGAGAATTTCGTACTCTGTCTTTTTCAGCTCATCGGTTATAAACCTTTCACAGTTAGCAAGGGTCTGCTTTCTTATATATTCCTCCGGAATTTTGTCATAGTAGGACTTTGTGACCTCAATATAATAACCAAAAACACGATTATAGCTGATTTTCAGATTTTTTATGCCTGTCCGGTCTCTTTCACGCTGTTCGATCTCTTCAATGATACCCTTTCCTCCGTTTATAATGCTGCGGAGACGGTCAAGCTCTTCATTGAAGCCGTCCTTTATAACTCCGCCCTCTTTAGCGCTCATGGGAGGCTCGTCCATAATGGCATTTTCAATAAGACCGGAAATTTCTTTCAGGGTATGTATTTTTTCATTCAGATCAACCATAAGCTTGCAAGAGAAATTATCCATAAGCATTTTTATGGCAGGAAGCCTTAAAGCCGTCAGAGAAAGTGATTTCAGATCACGGGGAGTGGCGTTTTTATACATAACTCTCGTCATAAGACGCTCAATATCATACACTCCGGAAAGCTCCTCTGAAAGCTCCTCCCGGATAACTGATTTTTTGCAAAGCTGCTCCACTGCGTCCAGACGGTTTATTATTATAGCGGGCTTTATCAGCGGCTGCTCTATATAGGCTTTAAGCAGACGTCTGCCCATAGATGTTTCCGTATGGTCAAGAACCCAAAGGAGACTTCCCTTTCTGTCCTTGCTGCGCATGGTTTCGGTAAGCTCCAGATTGCGGCGGGCGGTCATGTCAAGCTCCATAAAATATCCGTCATTGTATCTTTTTATTTCTGTGAAACGTCCCACAAGAGCCTTCTGGGTATCGCTTATATATCCGAAAAGACCGCATACGCAGGCAGCTTCGGCTGTATCCTCATTAAGACCTATCTCAATAAGCTCGGAAATATTGAACTGCTTTAAAACGGTATCTGCCGACATACTGACATCAAATTTCTCCGCATCAAGCATCTGGACAGAGCTGTTCAGCTTATTCTTTATGAAATCAGACACCTGACTGTAGTCAAAAAATCTATCATTAAACAGTATCTCCACCGGTTCAAAACGTGCCAGCTCATTGATTATCTCAGTCTGGACATCATTTCCTGCTTTCTTAAAAAGATGTACCTCTCCTGTGGAAATATCCGCAAGGCAGACTGCACATTCCTTATCTGCTGCATATATACAGCAGATGTAGTTGTTCCTTGATTCGTCAAGAAGACTGCTTTCAGTCAATGTACCTGGAGTAACGATCCGTATTACATCACGCTCCACGATACCGCCCTTGGCATCCTTTGGATCGGTAAGCTGCTCGCAGATAGCCACCTTATGTCCGCATTCTATAAGACGCTTTATGTACATTTCGCTGGAATGATACGGAATACCGCACATAGGAGCACGCTCATCAAGACCGCAGTCCCGTCCAGTAAGAGTCAGTTCAAGCTCTCTGGATACAGTAACAGCGTCGTCAAAAAACATCTCATAAAAATCTCCCAGACGGAAAAACAGTATATGTCCCTCGTATTTTTTCTTTACGGCAAAATACTGCTTCATCATCGGCGAAAGACGACTAAAATCTATCTGCACAGCCATAATATACCACAACTGACCTGCCGCCAATGCCGACAGGTCATGATCTCCCTCCAAAAAATTCAGAAAACGACAGTAACTGCCTGATTATCAGCCGCAGCCGCCGCAAGTGGAGCAGCTTCCTCCGCAGCCCTGCTGCTCTGTAGGACAAGTCATGGGGTCTTCACCGTTTGCAGAATAGGTAATTACCATATTTATACGGTTAAGCATATCGTCCATAGCGTTTTTAGCTTCATTGTATGCCACCATATTTTCATTGGACATTATCTTGTTATAAAGCGCCTTGATTTCTTCATCAAGAGCGGTAAGTCTTTCAGCGCTCCTGTCGTCCTTGGACATTTCAGTGTTGAGCTCCATACGCTTTGTCTGGAAATCACCGATCATCTGCTGGAGAGCCTCGTCCTTGTCGTTAGCCTCCTTAGCCTTATAATATTCGGTATACCTTTCATCCTCCTGGATCATCTTGCCAAGCTCTCTTGCCTTATCAATTACGTTCATTTCAAATATCTCCTTTATAATTTTTTGTTGTTTTTATGCAAGCTCATTATATAAGCTCGCCCTGCAATGCCCAGTTAAAGGCATTTGTGATCCTTACCTTTCTTCTCTGACCTATTACCCCCGTGTCAGATCTTGCCTCAACGATGATAAACTCGTCGCTTTTGCCGGAACAGAAGCCTTCCTTGCCTGATTCTGCATCAAACAGCACATCAAGAGTTCTTCCCACAAAACGCTTGAAGCCCATGTCTGTGATCTCCCTTTGAAGCTCCAGAAGCCGCCTCATCCTGCCGCTCTTTTCTTCATCAGAAATTTTATCCTCAATAAGCGCTGCCTTTGTACCGCTGCGCACCGAGTATATAAACGAAAAAATGTTGTCATACCGGACTTCCTCAATTATTTTCAGAGTAGCCTGAAAATCCTCCTCGGTCTCGTTGGGAAATCCCACGATTATATCTGTACTAAAGGAAAAATCAAGAATCCTGCTTCTTGCGTAATTGACGATCTCCATATATTTTTCCGCGGTATATCGTCTGTTCATAGCCTCAAGGATACGGTCGCTTCCCGACTGCAATGGCAGATGCAGATGCTTGCATACCTTTTCGCAGTCGATTATGGTATCGATAAGCTCTTTTGTGGCGTCCTTCGGATGTGAGGACATGAAGCGAATCCTGAAATCCCCTTCAATTTTGTCTATCTCCCTGAGCAGCTCTGCAAATGTCACAGGCTCTGACAGCTTTTTCCCATAGGAATTTACATTCTGTCCCAGGAGCATTATTTCCTTATACCCTGCTTCTGCAAGCTGTCTGACCTCGTTCAGGACGGCTTCCGGTTCTCTGCTGCGCTCCCTGCCCCTGACATATGGCACTATACAGTATGAGCAGAAGTTGTCACAGCCATACATTATGGGGATACTCGCCTTGATCTTATCGTTTCTTACAGCGGATATATCCTCAGGAATAGTTCCGTCGTACTCGGTTATATCGGAAACAGGCTTTTTATCCGTAAGAACTGTATACAGCAGCCTTGGAAGCTCCTTTAAAGCATACGTTCCGAAGATCATATCTACGTGGCGGTAGCTTTTACGTATCTTCTGGACGGTTTTCTCCTGTTGAGCCATACATCCGCACAGTCCGATTACAAGCTCCGGATTTTTTTCTTTAAGCTTTTTAAGATTTCCCACAAGGCTGTAGACCTTTAACTCGGCGTTTTCCCTGACAGCACAGGTATTATAGATGATAAGATCCGCATTTTCAATGTCCTCTGTAATACCGTAGCCTATTTCACAGAGCACGCCCAGAATTTTTTCGCCGTCACTTACATTCTGCTGACAGCCGAAGCTATGTAAGTAGCAAAGCGGTGGAGCTTCTCTCCCGGAAAAAACTTCCTTTATCATATTAACATAATCGGGCAAGAGACAGCCTCCTTTTTGCCATTTTACAAATACACAAATATTATACCACTTTTCCACAAAGAATGCAAGATTTTTTGTACACTTTTTCTGATAAGGCAAAAGATGTATCTGTAAATTTATTTTTAATTATCTGTGTATATTTTCTCCTGACCGGCAAACAGCCCGGATATCTGAGGAGACATGGCAGAGCTGTATTCACTGTATTCAGCGTAAAGCTCCCCCTCCCACTTAAAAAGATACACTGCTCCGGACGGGTCATCAATATTTACATATTTTTCTGCATAAACATACTCTGCATAATCCGGATTGTCCTTATA
>JAFLUJ010000316.1:0-3063 GCA_022511485.1 Oscillospiraceae bacterium
CAGACCTGCTTCCAGAACAACGATGTCGCATTTCCGGACAGCGAAATATATAAACGCGATGGCTGTTGTTATCTCAAACTGGGAGCAATCGGTGCAGAGATCATCTATAATAGGCTTGATCTGAGTGACGATCTCCGCCAGCTCGTTATCGGAAATATTCACTCCGTTAATGCGTATCCTGTCGTTGTAGACCCGTATGTATGGGGAAGTAAACTCTCCCGTTCGGTATCCTGCATCCGTGAGCGCTCCTGCGATCATGCGGGCTACAGAGCCTTTTCCGTTTGTCCCGGCTATGTGGACAAATTTAAGCCTGTTCTGAGGGTCTCCAAGAGCGCGCATTATCCTTGCAAAACGCATCAGACTGCTTACCGGCTTTCCCAGCTTTGAAAAGCTGTTTATATAATTCATTGCTTCATAAATATCCAATACTGATTTTCCTTTCGATCAAGACCGTAAAATACTTTCCCATTTTTTAATTATATCATATTTCTCCGGGGACTGCAATAATTTTATAGTATAACAAAAAGATCCCCCACCTGAGTGAGGGATCTTTTGTTGACTTATGGGAAAATATGTGGTAAAATAATTGTAGGGCGTACCCGACGGTGGACGGTTAGCTCCCTTGCGTTATGACAATTGAGTTTTTTGACGTAATTGTTTCTTGCAAATAACGTAAGAAAGGAGCTGGTAGTATGGTTACATACGAAGAACTCTTTTTGTTCATTACGATGATAACTAATATTATCTCGCTTGCTTTACTTATTAGCAATAATAAGAAGAAGTGAGTCAGTATAAAAAATAACCGCCCAGCTCTCCAAAATGTGGCGGTTATTTTTTAACCAAAGCAAGGGAGCAGCCGTTCATCGGTATGCCCTTCTATATTTATATTATATACTATCATTTCATATTTGTCAAGAGGTTTTCACAAAAAGTGAGCCAGACGAAAATAACCGCCCCCGAAACGAAGGCGGTCATATTTTTGACTATGTAAGTCAAATAGTGCGATAATCTCTTAAGATCAAGCAGTAGGAGCTACGTTGAATACGAGGTTGAAGGAGATCTTGTCAGATGTTGACCAAGTACCGCCTGCTATTGTGTTAGGAGAAAGAACGCCTGTGATAGCGAATTTACCATAGCTGTATGTGTCAACCTTACCGTCAGCACCCTTTGTAGCAGCAGGAAGTGTCATAAGAATACCCTCAGTTGGGTCTTTTGCAGCTTCCTTTACACCACCCTTAGTATACTGAGTAGTATCATTGAATACAATGTGTGATGCAGGCTTGTAGGTTGAAGAACCGGGAGTACCTGTAGCAGCAACGATCTTAGTGTTGTCATATGCGAGCGCAAGAGCATCTTCGGAAGCTTTATCAATGCTGTCCTTGTTACCTGTTGCATTCTTAGTGGATACTGCTGTTGTGATGTAAGCGCCAAGACCCTTTTCTGTCATAGGCTTAGCAGCAGTAATAGCCTTTAACTCAGCAGCATTCAGTACCTTGTAAGGAGACTTAGTATCGGTAGCTGCAGTACCATTTGGATCCTTTGCAGGAGTAAATGTCATGCTTGCCTTTGCTGTAACTACTACCTTACTTGTTGTTGTGTAGTTTCTGATAACATACTCACTGCTTGCGATACCGCTGGAGGAGTACTCATTACCCTTGGAGTCTGTAACTCCTACGCCGTAAGGATTGATTACAGCAGAAAGTGTTGAAGGGAGAGATACAGAGATAACAGGTGTTACTACTGTACCAGCAACTGTGTACTTTGTCTCGCCTACGGATACTACCTTACCTGTATCCTTTACTGTGGTTGTTGTTGGAGCATCACTACTAGCAAGTGCTGAGATGCTCATTGCAGACAGTGCGCATGCGCCTGCGAGGATCGCAGAGATTACCTTTCTTGTTTTCATAAATGAAAACCTCCTTTAAATAAAAATATTTTTATTTATACTAAACCGCCGAAGCGGATCAGTACCTCGTTTAGTGTTTAGTTGTTATTCCACAAATATGTCTGTGTCGATTTCGCCGGGTTCGCCTACTATAAGCTCAAGGACTACCATTACCTGTCCTACTATAGTACCATGGTCGTCTCCCACCTGTGTTATTACAAGTGTGGAAGTGTAGTTTCCCGGTTCAAAGGGGATCTCCGATTCAAATGTGGACAAGCTTGATCCCGGTGGAACAAGTCCCGTTAAAAGAACCTGCTTGTTAATATCATTGTCCAGATAAATGTTGAAGTACATATCGTACCTGTTTGATGGGGAATTCCCAAGATCGCAGGCGAAATGAACTCCGTCTGTACTTACAGCGACGTTCTTGTAGGTCAGGTCGATCATACCTTCGTCTGCTTCACGCTGCATTTCTTCAAGTATTCTTTTCAACTCGTCCTCGTCTAATGCTACAACGCCGTTTCCCTCGTATCCGATAGTTACTATCGCCTCACCGTCGCCCTCTGCGGAAGGATCGTCTCCGCTGTTGTTTTTTGTAAGAAGGACAACTGCCGCTACTATACCGCCAATCAAAAGAACGATGACTACTATTAAAAGTATCGGAACAAGCTTTGAGGAGCTTTTCTTCTCCTGTACATTTTCGGACATATTATATACCTCATTATTAAAAAGATAAGGCTTACGGCAGGAGGGGAAATCCCTCCCGCCTTTTTGCCTTATTGAAATTCATTTCTGCACCTTAGCTAAGAAGGTACGCGTGAGACAAGCTCCGCGTCACTTCCTATCAGTGATAATGGTGCTCGTTCAGCCTTAAGACTGCCAAGCGGTACTTTTTTGGTATCCTCGGCATCCTTTAACCTTAACAGCGCTCCCTTGATCCCGGAGGGTTCGGGAGGCTTATGCGTTTCAGGTTCAGGCTGATCTTTTTTCTCGCCAATTACTGGAGCAAAGCAAGAACGTTCTGGGGGATCTGATTAGCCTGAGCAAGCATAGACTGAGAAGCCTGAGCAAGGATCTGCTGCTTGGTGAAGTTCATCATCTCAGTAGGCATATCAGTATCACGGATCTGAGACTCAGCAGATGTGAGGTTCTCAACGGATACATTCAGGTTGTCGATC
>JAFLUJ010000316.1:3163-13283 GCA_022511485.1 Oscillospiraceae bacterium
CTGTGCCGGCAGTTGTCATAGAACCATTAACAGACTGTGAGTAAATCAAAGAGTTATCACCTGTACCATACTGATGATACTTTATGATAGGCTTGTATGACTCTACGTTTACATTGTTTACGGGTGTGCCGTCAGCCATAACACCGCCGTTGAGCATTACAACACCGTTGTAATCTGTGTCAGCGATCTGATTGAGCTCGTCGTTGAGCTGTTTGAACTCGAGCTCGATAGCGTCACGGTCAACTTCGGACTGATATGTGCCGTTAGCAGACTGATCAGCAAGGGTCTTCATTCTCTGGAGAATGGAATCTGTCTCTGTAAGAGCGCCCTCAAATGTCTGGATCATTGAGATACCATCCTGAGCGTTCTTAGCACCCTGTGTCATACCAGCGATCTGGGATCTCATTTTCTCGGAAACTGCCAGACCTGCTGCGTTATCGCCTGCGCGGTTGATTGCATAACCGGAAGAAAGTTTTTCAAGGGACTTGGAAAGCTTAGTGTTGTTGATACCTAAGTATCTGTTTGCGTTCAATGCGGTTAAGTTGTGCTGTACTACCATAATAGTTACCTCCATGTATATGATTTAATTTCATGCAATACAAATCCTTCGTATTGCGCTAAAGTATGCTTTGGTGAAACAAACTTTATGCGTTTCCCTATGCGCATCTTGAAAAAGCATAAGTTTGTTTCGCCAAAAATCAGGCTCTGCCTGATTCAGAAGTCGTCCTCGCAAAGAGAACATTTTCGAGGAGAGCTTTTCTCTTTTCGAGGTGTTCTCCTTGCTTCTGTTAAATATATCGGCAAAAATGCCCCAAACTTTATAGTAATTATAAAAATATTTTATTAAGTTTTTGTTAAATATGGATTTTTGTGGAGTAGTTATTTTCTTTCTGCCTTACTTTTTATAAAAATCTCTTGACAAAGCTGATGTTATTATATATAATATAAATATGAAAGAGTGCGCCTGGCATAATGCTCGATCATTTCAGCACGGCTTGCTCCCAGAATTCACGAATCATAAAAATAACCGCCAGCTCTGGAAACTTAGGCGGTTACTTTTATGTAAAAAACATAATCGCGGTTAAGCCACGTGAGCATGATGTCACTTTTTTCGATGAAATATCACATAACAAAGCGTGATAATATCTACTATCAGACTTAGCAGTTCAATAACTTCTAATATTGTCATGTAGATCATCACCTCCCTTGCGGGAGCAAACCGCCGCTGAAAACAATTTTGCATCTGTTTCCGGCAACATCCTATGTCAATTATATCACATTTTTCCCATAAGTCAACAAAAAGCCTCCCGCTTGGGAGGCTTTTAATTATATGCATTAACCAATGAGTGACTTTATTTCCGCAGCAAGCTTTTCAGCAGCCTTGTCATGAGTTGTAACAGATGGATGCCAGTCAGCGGAATATCCATCGTTGGGAGACTGGGGATCAAACTTCATTGCGGAGATATTGGTGTCCCCTGTTTCCTGAGTGTAAGCCTCTACAGCAAGATAAACATAGTCGAACAGTCTGTCTCCCATTATGCCGAGAGTGCATAGGATCTTCGCGTCGGGATTTTTCTCACGGATGGTCTTGAGGAACTCCACATAAGCAGCCTGATATTCTTCCTGACGCTCGGTTTCGTTCTTAGTGTAGCTGTCATCGTTAGTTCCCAGGTTGATAACGATAACATCCGGCTGACGCTTGCTGAAATCCCAGTCAATATCAGCAGGAGAAAAGCTTCCGTTCTTTGTCCAGGAATATCCCAGCTTTGTATAGAACTTAGGGACAGTCTGAGCAACTACCTTTATATCGTTGGTAGTATATCCGGAAATGATACCATAACCGCTGAAAGATACCATACTGTGATCCGCATTAAGAGCCTGAGCAGTCTTATAAGCGTAAGCCTTGGTAACGTCCTCGGTAGCTGTGACAAAGTGGTGATCCTTGTCGGGATCGTCCACACCGTAGCCGCAGGTGATGGAATCTCCGATAAATTCAATAAGCAGATCCTTATCAGGAGTAGGTTTTATCTCACTGCCGGTAACGCTTATACCGCTTATAGCAATGGTAGACATGGGAGATTCGGACAGCTTCATTATCGAAACTGTTACCTCCTGAGGAGTATCGCTTTCAAACACATCATAGATCTCCTGAGTGTTGTCCACCATGTCGTCAATGACCCGCTCTCCGTTTACGTAAATGCCCACTCTTGCCTGATTGTCCGCAGCTGTGGGATTTCCGCTGTTGGGATCGCCGTCTACAGTGACCGTGCATTTTGTACCGGTGAAGGTAAACTCAGCGCCTGTGCCGGAAAGCGCACAGTAAAGCTTGCCATCGGCAAAGTATGTACGTCCCAGAAGCTTTACAGTTTCCTCGTTGGCAGTGAATTGTCTTTCTGTGTTCATATCCTGTGATTCCTCCGTTATTGAAGCGTCTGCGGAATTATCCGCGCTTATTTTATCCCCGCAGCCTGTCATTGTCAGAGCGGATACCGCCGCCGCACAGAAAAGGGGGATAAGCTTGATCCTCTTCATAATTACTTTTATTGCTCCTTCCGAATAAGATCTGATGATATTATTTTACCATATAATATAGTATCAGTCAAGTATTGTGATGTCATATTCCGGACAGGTCATAATTCCTCCGTCCTGAAGACAGCATAACCCTCATAATAGTAGCTGCGGTCTATGCCTTTCATATATATTTCGCAGCTGTCGATCTCGTCAGTCAAAGCAGCTCTAAGAATATGCTTGATCTCAGTATCTCTGACCGGACTGCGCTCCATTGCAAGGAGATAGTCTTCCTTATCCACCCTGCTCCAGTCAACGACCTTATGAAGCTCCGTTTTAAGGATCAGGTCAAGCCATATGCGTGTGCTCCGTCCGTTTCCCTCTCTGAAAGGATGTGCGACGTTCATTTCCACATACTTTTCGACGATCTCATCAAAATTTGACTGAGGCATATTTTCGATGCTTTTAACAGCCTCTTCAAGATACATCACAGGAGCAAAGCGAAAATTTCCCTTTGAGATATTGACCGTCCTCAGACAGCCGGCAAAATCATATATCTCATCAAAGAGATATTTGTGGATAGCTTTCAGCGCAGAGAATTTTCCGGCGTCAAGCTTATCAAGTATGCCGTTTTCAAAAAGCTCCAAAGCCTTCTTTTTGCTGATGCGTTCTTCCTCACGGGCGAGCTCCGCAGAGCTTTCCAGACCCAGTTTATTTTCAAGCGCCAAATCGCACCTCCACATAATATAGGGCTTCGCCACATAAATAATTATTTTTCTGACCCGCCCCCTTGATAGGGGGCTTTAGTTACGAGATATTTTGCATTTTGTAACGGTGGGGGTAGATAAGCCTCAAAGCTCAGCTTTGTCGCCGAAGGAAATTCCAAGATGACGGGCTGTAACAACAAGCTGGTGATCTTCTGTTACAAACTTTGTTTTTCCCGCTACCTCGCTGAGGGGATTTTCAGTAATGACGCTCTTTACCATAGCAACGGAGTATCCGTACTTCTCACACTCAATAAGCTTTGCAGCACGAACTCCGAACTTTGTAGCAAGCACTCTGTCATATGCGGAGGGACTTCCTCCTCTGAGCATATGTCCGGGAACGCATACTCTTGTTTCGATACCCGTACCCTCCTGTATCTGAGCTGCCAGACGATTCGTAGCAGTAGTGATACCCGCCTCCTTACGAAGACGCGCACGCTCTTTTTTCTTCATCTTTGCTTCCTCAGTGTCAAAAGCGCCCTCTGCAAAAGCAACGATGGAGAAGGTCTTTCCTGCCTCGCTGCGCTTTTTAAGTGCGGAGATCACCTTCTTGGGATTATAGGGGATCTCAGGAATGATAATAACGTCTGCGCCTCCGGCAATTCCGGAGTAAAGAGTAAGCCATCCAGCCTTGTTTCCCATGATCTCAACCATAAGGATACGGCTGTGAGAAGCAGCGGTAGTATGAAGCCTGTCAATTACATCTGTGGCGATGTCCACCGCCGTGTGAAATCCGAATGTAACATCCGTACCGAAAATATCATTGTCGATAGTCTTGGGAAGACCGATAACATTCAGTCCCTCCTCGGAAAGAAGATTCGCCGTCTTATGTGTACCGTTTCCGCCCAGAGTAAGCAGACAGTCCAGCTTCTGCTTTTTATAGGTATCCTTCATCGCCTTGATCTTGTCCACATTATCCTCGCCGATAACGGACATCATCTTGAAGGGCTGACGTTTAGTTCCCAGGATGGTTCCTCCCTGAGTAAGTATTCCCGAAAATTCGGAGGGATCCATATCTCTTGCGATATTGTTTATAAGACCGTAGTATCCGTTCTGTATGCCGACGATCTCAACATTGTCCTCACCCATACGCTCGAAGCAAGCCTTTGCTACGCCTCTGATGGTGGCGTTAAGTCCGGGACAGTCTCCCCCGCTTGTAAGGATACCTATTCTTCTCTTTGCCATTTTATTTTTCCTCCTCATTAGAAATTTAGAGATCAAGAAGCAAGAGGCAGGAGCTTTTCTTACTTCTTTCATTAATTGAATAAGGGCAAAAGGCTCAGCCTTTCGCCCTTAAATTTATGTCGATTTTATTCCTGCTGCATTTCTGCACCACTCGCCGCCGAAATAAGAGCTGCTCTTTCGTGTGCCTTCATAGCCATAAATTCCTCGAATTTATCAGCAGGCATAGGCTTTCCGAAGAAGTATCCCTGTGCCTGATCGCAGCCGGACTTTTTCAGGATCTCCGCCTGACCGATAGTCTCGATACCCTCGGCAATAGTTTCGATCTTCTTGGATTTAGCGATCCTTATTACCGCAGAAACGATCTCTCTGGAAATTTCATCGTCCTCCAGATACATTACAAAGGAACGATCCAGTTTAAGCAGAGTGATGGGAAGCATCTGGATATAGCTCAGTGAAGAATATCCTGTTCCGAAATCGTCCATAGAAAGCTTCACGCCCAGATCCCGGATCTCCTTCATCTGCTGTACTGCGCTTTCAATATCCTTTAATGCCAGAGATTCAGTAAGCTCAACGTCCAGCCATCTGGCGTCCATACCGGTCTCTTCAAGAACACTGCGTATAGCTTCCTTTACGTCCGTCTGGTAGAAATCCACCGCTGTGAGATTTATGGAAACTGTAATGGGAGGGAATCCCTTATCCTGCCACTCCTTATTCTGACGGCAAGCCTCATGCAGAACGAAATCGCTTATTTTTGTTATCAGCATGGAGCTTTCCGCAACGGGGATAAACTTGCTGGGAGGAACTATAGTACCGTCCGGTTTTACCCAGCGGATAAGAGCCTCCATTCCCATAAGAGTGCCGTCCTCCAGATTGATCTTGGGCTGATAGAACAGTACAAACTCTTTGTTTTCGATACCCCTTGCGATCTCTGCTTCAAGAGCGGTCTCCTCAATGATCTTATCGTGGATCTTATTGTCATACCGTATGATGTCGCTCTTTCTTTCGGACATAGTGTTAAGGGAGAATTCCGCATGGTCAAGCACTTCGGCAAAATCGTTACCTCCGTCAGACATTTTACAGTAGCCTGCGGAACAGGTAACGGACTGTACAGTGAAGTTATCTCCGCAGACAGCCTTAAGCTTTCTCTGTATCTCACGGATAATTTTTACGGGAAGCTCCTCATCACCTGTATCATGGACAAGCAGGGCGAAATTGTCTCCGCCGATCCTTGCGCCGAAGCCGCCCTTTGTAAGAACGTTTTCAATGATACGTGCAAAGTCGCTGAGCAGATTGTTACCGCTTTCGTAGCCGCAGGTATCGTTTACGATATGGAAATTATCAATATCCAGAACGATGACCCAGTAGGAAAGATCAGTGTCCTGTGAACACTCGAAAGCCTCCTGACCGATCTGCATAAACCTGTTTCTGTTATTGATCTGAGTTACATCGTCGATATAAGCCATCTTTTCGATAAGGAGGTCTTTTTCCTTATCGGATGTTATATCAATAACAGCGCCGCCTATACTTGCAAGCAGCTTACTCTTGTTGGGAGTTATCTTGTACCGGAACTGGAACCAGTGATATTTGCCGTCTTCTCCGGTAGCACGGAACTCCGCGCTGTGTATCGTATTGCTGTCGATATTTGTATTTACAAGCTGGGCAGCCAGTGCATCAAATACAGCTACATCATTTTCAAACAGCTTTTCCCTGAATTCCTCAGGAAGAACATGAGGCTCGGATATGCCCATCATTTTGCAGAACTGATCTGAAAGATAATATCTGGGATCTCCTGATTCTTTAAGCACGATACCGATCTCGGAAAGCTCCATGGACATTGTATACCGCTGCTTCTGATCTGCAAGCTCCTGACGCATTGCAATGGATTCAGTCATATCGAAGCCTACCGAAAGCATGAGGAAATGCTCGCCTGTTCTGGTACGCATGGAATTGATAATAGAAGTGTTCCATACAACGCAGACCTTTGCACCGCCCTTTGCAGTAACGGTAAATTCCTCGTCACGGTTATTAACAATAGCCTGAAGACTTGGGGAGAATGCATCCGGAGGGAGCACCTTTTTGAGCTGTTTCACATCCATAAGATCCTCGGAAGTATAGCCTATGGACTTCGTAAGCTCGTCATTTACCTCAACATAACGGAAATCCGCGTCCCACAGGATAGCCATTGCATTCATCCTGTGCATTATATCAAGGATACTTTCTCTATATTTTCTTATACGCTCCTTATAGGCATAGCGCATACCAAAAATTATCATACATAAAGAAATCACTGCTCCGACAGCAAATCCGACCATGATATGTGTCATATGCTCCGGCAGTCTGAAAGCAGCATTAAGTGCGGTCAGAGTGGCAGCCACATAAAATGATGCAAAAATTATATAATTATAATACTTTCGCAAAAGATCACCCCCGGGATCAAAACGGATACGCTATATGATATATGGACAGGTCGTATTTTTTATATCTCCGATAACATTTTATACTTTCTTTGATTGCACAGCATATTTTTTGCGGCGCAGCCGCCAAAAATGCCGTTCAATACCAATTCCGTCAAAATCATAGGTTTTAACATCCTGGTATCACATGGATACCTTGTGCATTATTACAATTATATTATACAAAACCAAATCATTTTTGTCAATAGTTATAATTCAAAACGTTGAAAATGGGGAAAAGTTTCACATATTTTTCATATTCCTAAGTTAAAGTGCACTAATAATTTCCCGATATTTATGCAAAAGGATCAAGAAATTCTACGAATGTAAATAATATACATATAAAAAAGCTCCATTGTCAGAGCATAAACCCTTTAAAAATGGAGCTGATATATCACAGATCTCATTCGTTGATCCTGATCTTTTTATTGCACTTGTCAAACACAAACAGGTCTCCGGAGCTTCCGAAGGGCTTTACATCGCCGGCAAGGAAATGGAAATCAAGCTCAGTCTCTTTGAGTGTTATCCTGCTTTCTTCCGTCATATCGCCGATACCTAAAGCAGACGAGCCTTCGCCGTAAAGTGAAATATTGGAATGACTTATTGTACATTCTGCCTTTCCGTCTCTGCTGCCTACTCCGACTATTGATTTGCCGCGCATTTCAGCGTCAACAGAGCCGTCCGTCAGATTGATCGTTCCGCAGCCTCCGTTCAAAGCTCCTATGGCGCACAGTGATGCTCCGGAAAGATTAGCTTTCAGACTGAAATTCTCCATTGATATGTCTGCATTGCCTCCGAAGCAGCCTATTCCTACGGAATTGGATGCGCTCATTTCAATTGACAGAGCTGAATGACCAATATCTATTTTGCCGGTGTCTTCAATAAAACCGATACCCACGCAGTTTCCGCCTGAGCTGTGTATACGCACATTAGCGCTGACGAACCGGATGGTCGTATCATCGGTGCCGCCCTTTCCTCCGCCAATTGCGATGCTGGTTTCTCCGTTTGCCTCTACATAAAGCAGACCGCCGGTCATATCAATTGTTATATTTCCACATTCCTGATTTCTGTTTGCTCCTATTCCGCAGCAGTCGGTAATTTCCGCAAGAACATGAAGCTGTCCCTCTCCTGTTATTGTCAGTGAGGAGCTGGCAGGAACATAGATACCTCTGGTGAGAATGTCGTTGTTTCCCTCAACATGAAGCTCCACCTCGCAGCCTTTTCCTATGAATATCAGCGGGTCTTCCTTATCGGTAGTGATGTGGGCATTGCTGAGATTGATCTTTGTTTTTATGCCGTCCTTGACAACAACAGCCGACGTAACTGTACCGCCTGAGGATGTCGTTATCGTTACCTCCGGAGTATCAACAAAGACAGAGGTATAGTGCTCCACAACAAGCTGCTCCAGATCGACACATTCTCCGTTTTTGGGATGATACGGCTTGGAAATGTCGCTTTTGAATTCCAGATTGATATTTGTTATCGTTTCGCGGACAGCGTCCGAGACCTCCATAAGCATAACAGGCTTAGGCGTAGAAATGTAGTATCCCTGTATAAGATCAGAACCGAGCTTTATCATGATCCTCAGTTCTTCAAGGGTCTCAACGCCCTCTGCAAGAGCAGAGTAACCGTTTGCGTGGATAAATTCAATGATACCGCTTACAAGCTTCTGCATCCTTGGATTTGTGTCTATCCCGCTTATAAGAACACGGTCGATCTTTACATAATCCGGACTGTATCTTACAAGATTGGAGGTATTTGAATATCCTGTGCCGTAATCGTCTATTGCCATACGGATATGACTGTCTTTAAGACGTTTCTTGACATTTTCCAGACCGCTGTCGTCCACCTCGGTCTGTTCGGTAAACTCAATGACCATTTTTTCCATCAGCTCGCCGAAATCCTTTTTCAGCGTCTGCCAGTCCTCATCCGTAAGCATATGAGCCGGGATAGCATTTACAAACAGCTTTCTGTCCTTGAATATATCCTGATTGCTGCCGATAGCAATAAGAGCATTTCTCAGAGTGGCAAGCTCAATATCGTAGAGCCTGCCCATTTTTTCGGCACATTCAAGTATCTCAAGAGGATACATACCTATACTGCTGTCGCTTCGCATAAGAGTTTCATATGCTACAATATCGCCGTTTCTGGCGCTTACTATAGGCTGGAAATGGTATATAAAAAGGTTCTCGTCCAGAAGACGGGAAAAACGTTTCATTTTTTCATATTCGATGCGCTGAGCCTCATGTCTTTCGGCATTATAGGTGCGTATCGTTCCGGAGCCGTGTGACACTGCGTCATAAAGCGAGAATTCAGCAGTATTCATACGCTGTGCAGGGATCGGCAAATCAGCGCCAAGTCCGGCAGAAAAGGTAAGATCACAGGCATTGAGCATAGGTTCACCGTAATCATCCGTAAGGGCGCTTTGCCTTACAGCCTCTCTGAGCTTTTCCAGACATTCAATTGGATCTCCGTTGAAATCCGGTATGTAAAGCCAGTAACGCTCTCTCGTACTTGAAGAAATAAGCGTACCCTTTGGAGAACCCTTGATAATTGCGGTAAGCGCTCCGAAAATATGATATTCGGAAGGCACAGCCTTACCGCTTTCCTCTATCTGTATAAGCGCCAGCAATGACGGAGCAGTATTTCTTGTCATAGCAAGGGTAAGGTCGGATACTTCACACACAGGCAGAAGCGTACTGCTTTTGTGATTTTCCCCTGCAAGCTTAAAAAAGCCTGCGGTAATGCCCTTGTTGTATGTGGTTATCTTGACAGATATTCCTGCGCCTGCCTCTGCACGTTCCGCCAGATCAGCAAGCAAAACAGTCATTTCATCGTATTCGGGAGTGCGTCTCATTCCTATAAGATCACAGGCATTGTCGTCCATAAAAGCCCTGCGATTTTCATGGTCGATCAGAAAGCCGCCAATTTCCGGACTGACCTCTGTCAGGGAATCCCATATCGTTCCAAAGACTCCTTGCCAGAGCGGTGAGCTTATATCTGCCATATTTCTCATTCCATTCCTTGCAGATTAAGTATATACACATTTGAATATACACCTATTTAATATGATAACATATCCCGCAAATATTTTCAAGGGGTTTCCGAAAAAATTTCAAGGCAATTCATGAGTTAATATTTTTTTATCAGTAGTGTAAATCATAATTTGCAAGGCAGCGCCCTGCACGATTATCTACCCCCACCGTCAGA
>JAFLUJ010000054.1 GCA_022511485.1 Oscillospiraceae bacterium
CTCCATATCGGAAGGACGGCATTCTGAGACTACAAGCTCTCCACCTGCCGCAGCTGCGCAGGCAAGATATGTGGCGCAGGCTATTCTGTCCGGCATTACCGTATACTCGCAGCCGTAAAGCTTTTTCACGCCGTTTATGGTGATCTTTCCGCTTCCGGCACCGTTTATTTTTGCTCCGCAGGCGGTGAGAAAATTTGCCAGATCAATTATCTCCGGCTCTCTCGCCGCATTATGTATGACCGTTGTTCCTTCTGCAAGAACTGCGGCAAGCATGATGTTTTCCGTAGTTCCTACCGATGGAAAGGACAAGGGTATCTTTGCGCCGTGAAGTCCGTTTTCGGCTGTACAGTTCAGTGCGCCGAATTCCTCACGGATGCTGACCCCCATTTTCCTCAAAGCGGAAAGGTGCATATCAATGGGACGAGGTCCAAGATCGCAGCCTCCCGGCAAGGTTATCCTGCACCGTCCCGTTCTTCCCAGGACAGCTCCCAGAAAGAATATGGAGGAACGCATTTCTCTCATAAGCTCGTCGGAGATCCCCCCCGAAGAGACGTCCTCCGCCTTTATGACCGCAGTGTTCCTATCCTCGAATCCTGCTTTGCACCCAAGATATGTAAGTATCCTCATTGCGGAGTAAATATCCGAAATACGGGGACAGTTATGCAGAATGATCTCCTCATCGCACAGCACCGACGCTGCCATAATTGGCAGTGCGGCATTTTTTGCCCCCTGTAGATCTATCTCTCCGCCCAGCCTTTTCCCTCCGTTTATTATCAGCTTCTGCATACAGGCAGCTCCCTTACACTTTTTACTTCATGGTATGCGTAAGGGTAAAATTTGGTGAAAATCTGATAGCTGCCCGTGGGGGCTTCCCCGCCTTTATAGATTTTGTCACATGGCTTATGCAATTACATTTCCGAGTTGTATGTTGCTCTATCGAGCAAAGTACGCAGCGATCTGCCCGCGGGGGCTTCCCCGCTTATTCCTTAGAGCCTATAAGCTCCTTGATGACGGCATATATCCTGTCAGGAGTATCCTTAACATAGGTCTCCGCTGCACGCTGGGCAAGAGTGTCCAGCTTTCCGGGGTCTTCCGTAAGATTTTTGACCGTCTCAATAAGCAGCTCGTCAGTGAGATTCTTTTCCTCGATGACAACTGCTCCCCCCGCCCGTCCCAGAACCATTGCATTATGATACTGATGATTTGCGGTAACATTGGGGGACGGTATAAGTATGGACGCTCTTCCCACAGCCTGAAGCTCGGAAATAGTGGAAGCTCCGCTGCGGCAGATGATAAGATCGGCAGCAGCAGTGCATACGTCCATATTGTGTATGTATTCCTTTACCATGAGCCGGGGATCGTTTTCCGGATCTATGCCGTATTCCGCAAGCTTTGGCAGAAAGGTATCGTGCCCCATTTTGCCGTGAGCGTGGATATGATTTATGGGGAGATTATTTTCCTTTTCCCACTTCATAAGAGCGGCAGCGGAGCTGTTTATAGCTCCTGCACCGAGACTTCCCCCAAAGCTGAAAATGCATATCCCATCGTCAAAGCCAAGCTCCCTTTTAGCGTCGGAGCGGCTCTTTGCCCCTGCCGAGAAGCCTGCCCGGACGGGAAGTCCGGTGACAACGTATTTTGCGTCCTGGTTAAGATGTCCTGCTGCCTCCTCAACGGTCAGCATGACCTTGTCCACATTATTTGAAAGCAGACGGTTCGTTATCCCCGGAAAGGCATTCTGCTCATGGATAGCGGTTGGTATCTTCATCTGGACAGCCTTTGACAGTATGGGAAAGCTCACATATCCTCCCGTACCGATGACAATATCCGGCTTGAAATCGTCTATTATCTTGTGAGCGTGGTATCCGGAGGTAGAAAGATAGGCTGCCGCTCTTACGTTGCGGATAAGATTTTTCGGAGTTATCTTCCTCTGGAAGCCGCTTATTTTAATAGGAGCGAAATTGTATCCCGCTTTCGGGATAAGCTTCGCCTCCATGCCGTTAGGCGTACCGGCGAAAAGAAATTCCGCATCCGGGTGGTGTTCCCTGATTATCGAAGCAATGGCAAGAGCGGGATTTATGTGTCCTCCCGTTCCGCCGCCGGCTAATAGAACTTTTATCATTGTTATCATTTCCCCTATTAGAAGATAGATGGTCAGAGGATAGAGATCTCTATTCTCTATCTTCTATTTTCTATGTCTCTATTATGGATTGTCTGGATATGTTGAGCACAATGCCCATCTGCACAAGCTGCATTATAAGAGCCGTTCCGCCGTAGCTGAAAAACGGCAGAGAGATTCCCGTATTCGGTATGGTATTTGTTACCACCGCGATATTCAGCAGCGCCTGCAATCCTATCTGCACTGTAAGACCTACAGCAAGCATCATTCCGAATTTGTCCGGAGCTTTGGAAGCAATATAGAATCCACGGAAGATGAAAAGCAGGAACAGGATTATTACCATTACAGCTCCTATGAAGCCAAGCTCCTCGCATACTACCGCGAAAACAAAGTCATTCTGAGCCTCCGGGAGATAGAGGAACTTCTGTCTGGAGTTTCCCAGTCCCAGACCGAAAAGACCTCCCGAGCCTATTGCAATAAGGCTGTTCCGGGTCTGCCATACGTCGTCCTGAGCAGCCTCCGCGTTAAAGGGGTCTGTCCATGAAAGGATACGGGATTCAAAATATGTTATGCCCTTGATCTCCATAAGGACGAACAATAATGCCGCCACAGCTGCCAGTCCGAGAATACCAAGTACAAGCAGATGGGTGAATTTTGTTCCGCCCACAAACATCATAATTACAGCGATAGCGCCGATAATTATTGTTCCGGAAAGATGCGGCTGCCACATCATAAGTCCTACGACCACTCCCAGAAACAGCATGAAAGGAACTACGCCGTATTTGAATTGCTTCATTTTGGTATAATTTACCGAAATAAGATAAGAAAAAAGCAGGATTATAGCCAGCTTCATAAGCTCCGAAGGCTCAAACCTGGGCAATCCGGGAAATTCTACCCATCTGTGAGCCTCTCCTCTCGGGCTCTGGAACGGACCTACACGGCAAAGTATCAGGAGAACCATACAGAAGCCGTAAAAGCCGTATGCAAAGATCGGCTTCCGCAGCCAGTGATAGTCGAAAAAGGACGTGAAAAACATTCCCACAAGTCCTACCACAGCCATGATAAGCTGGTGACTTACATAGTTAGTTCCCTTGTTGCCCTTTGCAATAGCCCAGGCATAGCCCGCCGAGAACATCATAATGATGCCGATAACAAGAAGGATCATTATTATCAGGAAAAACGGGTAGTCCATAGGACCTATGGCAAGCTTCTGTCCCGGATTTCTCAGCTCACTGTTTGCGGTGATCTTATTTCGCCGGTGCTGTATTTTTTTTCTGTTAGGGACAGCATTTGAAGCGTTCTGCATATTCTGACCATTTCCCCCGCAGGGAAAATGTGTCCTCCTTTCTTTCAGATATTAGGCTGATGCCCTTGTACACATGATCTCACAGGTTATATATCAGATTTGCCGCTATACCGGCGACAAGCGCCGCAAGCGAAAATGTAATTACTATTTTGTATTCGGAAAATCCGCACATTTCAAAATGGTGGTGTATCGGAGACATTTTAAACAGTCTCTTTCCCTTTGTAGCCTTGAAGTAACACACCTGTACAACTACCGACAGAGCTTCAAGGACGTACACAATGGCAACCAGAGCCAGCAGCAGATGCTGATGGGTGGCAAAGCCGATTGCGCAGACCGAGCCTCCCAGGAACATTGAGCCTGTGTCTCCCATGAAGACCTTCGCCGGGTGGAGATTCCACACCAGAAATCCCAGACAGCCTCCTGCCAGAGCCATTGAGAAAATGGAGTACTCCCACATTCCCATAGCTGCGCAGAGCATAACAAAGGAAAGTCCCACTATGACCGTCACCGAGCCGCAAAGCCCGTCTACTCCATCGGTAAGATTGACTGCATTTGTCAGGAAGATAAGATACAGTATCATGATGGGATAATAGAAGATCTTGAAGTCCACGTCCCCGAAAAAGGGAAAGGTTATAGCAGTGGAATGATTTCCCAGCAGATAGAGAGCGTACAGAAATGCGCTGCTCAGAACGAACTGCATGACCATTTTCTGCTTTGCCTTAAGACCCAGATTACGCTTCTTTACCGCCTTGATATAGTCGTCGATGAAGCCTATCCCCGCATTGAGCAGAGCAAAGGCATATCCTGCCAGAAGCCTGTAAAGTCCCGTATTGTCCGGAACAACAGTCGCGCCTGCGCTTCTGTAGCGGTAGAGGGCGTATCCTGCGGCAGCTGCCACAGCAGAACCGATAATGAACATGAATCCGCCCATTATGGGAGTCCCCTGCTTATCCTTGTGCCACGCAGGACCCTTCTCATATATAGTTTGACCGAAATGTATTTTTTTAAGCAGGGGAATGAGAAAAATTCCCGTCGCTGCTGCCACGCCAAATGAGATCAGCGCGACTATAGTGTTTATCCAGAACGGCATTGTATTGTTATACTCTTTTCAGAGCATATCTCCTTCCCCGTAGTTTTAAGGCACTATTGTGCGTCAGATCGCCTGAGACCGCAGTCAGCAGTCCTTGTAGAAGTCCTCTATAAGCTCCTCCATCTCCATGCCCCGGCTTGCCTTGAAAAGAACGATGTCGTCGGGTTTAAGCTTGTATTTCATGAAGTTGAGAACCATTTTCTTATCCTCGGAGCTTCCTGCGTGCAGACCAAGCTCCTCTGCCCTTTCGGCTGTATACTTGGATTCCTTGCCGTAGCAGACAAGCATATCTATTCCCTTTTCGACGATATACTCTCCTATTTCCCTGTGCAGCTCATGAGATTTTTCTCCAAGCTCCAGCATATCTCCAAGGACGATCACGCGTCTGCCGTCTCTTGCAGGCTTCATTCCATGGAGAACGTCTATGGCAGCCTTGACTGATGCAGGAGCAGCATTGTAGCAGTCTACAATGATCGTCTGCTCTCCCCGCTTCTGGATGTTCTGACGGAGAGAATCCGGCTGGAATCCGCTGAGCATTTCAGCCGCCGCACTTGGGTCGCAGCCGGCAGTGACAGCCACAGCTATCGACGCAACTGCATTGTAGACATTATGCTGACCAATACAGAAAAGCTCCACATCGCAGATCATCTCCCCGTTCTGGCGAACGTGGAAAAACATTCTGTCGGAATATGTCTTTATCTCTGTAGCCCGGAAATCCGCCTCTGGATCGTTGATGGAATAGGTTATGACCTTTCTGTACCCGTCATACTCCTCCTTTATGGGAGCGAGAAAAGGATCGTCACTGTTCACGATAAGCGGAGCGTTTTTATCCGCACCCTTAAGTATCTCCAGCTTAGCTTCAAGGATACCCTCCTGAGAACCAAGATTTTCAATATGGGAATATCCGATATTTGTGATAACGCATATATTTGGCTTGCAAGCCTTTGAAAGCCTTTCAATCTCGCCGAAATCGGACATACCCATTTCAAATACCGCAGCGGAACAGCTTCTGTTAAGCTTGAAAACGCTGAATGGCAGACCTATCTCATTATTATGGTTGCCCTCGCTTCTAAAAACACTGTGCTTACTTGCCAGAGCAAGAGCTATCATTTCCTTGGTGGTAGTTTTTCCCACGCTTCCGGTAACACCGACTACAACAGAGTCAAACTTACTTCTGAACTGTCTGGAAAGGTCAAGAAGAGCCTTTCTGGTGCTTTTTACCACTATGCACGGTACATCTGCAATGATCTTCTCTGTTACCGCAGCGACAGCTCCGCTGCCTATTGCCTTGGCGGCAAAGTCATGTCCGTCAAAATTCTTGCCCTTGATGGCAAAGAAAACTCCTCCCGAAACAGGCGCTCTTGTATCAGAGAAAAATGTCGACACAGCTATCTGACGATCAAAGCTTCTTATGTTATGATGAGATCCTCTGGTGATCTCCACTATCTCGTTTATGGTAAGATATTCCTTCCTGTTGGGATCATACCTTTTTCTGGAATAGGTCTTCATAATATCCCTGACGATCTCACGTTCGTCAAAGTGGACATGAACATCGTCCTTTAAGATCTGATAGTCCTCATGACCCTTGCCTGCCAGTATGATAATATCGTTTCTTTCAGCAATTGTTATAGCTCTGCGGATCGCTGCCTTGCGGTCGGTGATCCTGATATACGGCGTGGTAAGGGAAAGTCCCCCGATTATATCGTCAATGATAGCCTCCGGGTCTTCATTTCTGGGATTATCCGATGTGATGACCATCAGGTCAGCATACTTCTCCACCACCTTAGCCATAAGAGGACGCTTGGTCTTATCCCTGTCTCCGCCGCAGCCAAAGAGGCAAATAAGACGTCCCTTACAGTACTCCTTGATACCGGGAAGCATTTTCTCAAGTGCGTCCGGAGAGTGGGCATAGTCGCATATTACAGTAAAGTCCATACCGGTGGGAATGACCTCACATCTTCCCCGGACGCCCTTGAAGGACGCCATGGACATGACTGCTGCATTGATGCCCAGATTGAGCTTCAGGCAGGCTGTTATTGCCTGAACGGCGTTCAGGACGTTGTAGCTGCCCATCATATTCAAGGTGAAAGGATAATTTTTCCTCTGGACTGCTATCCAGAACTTTGTGGACGTACCGCTGAACCTGATAGTATTTCCGGCTACATCCGCACGCTGACCGCTTATAGATGTGGAAATACGCTCCACATTGCTGCCCTCCAGCTCGCCGTAAAGCCTCAGACCGTATTTATCGTCTATATTGATAATAGCTGTCTCACAATGATCGGTGAAAAGCTTTTTCTTTGCCTCGTAATAGCTTTCCATGTCCTTGTGATAATCCAGATGATCCTCTGTAAGATTGGTAAAGATCGCTATACGGAACATAGCAGGACCTATCCTGTTCTGAGCCAGCGCAAAGGAGGATACCTCCATAACAACGCAGTCACAGCCGCTTTTAGCCATTTCATAAAATATTCTGTACAGCTCGTAAACACGGGGAGTTGTGGGAGTGGCCCCGTCTGTTTTTACGGCTTTTCCGTTTATAAGCGTACCGGTAGTGCCGATAAAGCCAACACGATGTCCCTTAGCTGCAAGCATATCCTTTATCATGGTGGCGATAGTGGTCTTTCCGTTTGTACCGGTAACGCCGATAAGCTTCATTCTCCGTTCAGGGTGATTGAACCATATAGCACAGAGATGTCCGTAAAACACCCGCGAATCGCTTACTATGATCTGCCCTTCAAGACCCAGATCATGCTCGGTAACAACACATAATGCACCCTTTTCAAGCATTTCCGCAGCAGCAGAATGTCCGTCAAATTTTGTACCCTTTACGCATACGAAAATATAGCCCTCTTTGACCTTTTTCGTATTATCGGTGATACCTTCAACAGCAGCGTGCTTGTCGCTGACATTTTCAGTGATCGGCATGACCTTTTTGACTTCTTCAAGGAGCTCGTCAAGTCTCATGGTATATACACCCCTCTATCAGATATTATATCAGGCTCTGCTGCAAAGACACTCCATGCAGTTATCCCTGATCCTTCGTTACGAATGTTACTTCAATGATCGTTCCTGCCGGAACAATGCTTCCTTCCGCGTAATTCTGGCTGTATGCTATCGCTCCCGACTGATTTGCTGCACCGTCTCCTACCTTGAAATTCAGGTCGGCATTTGTGAGAAGATAGTTTACGTCCGATAATCCGTATCCGATGATATTCGGAACGGTAACATACTGTGTTTCATAGTTTTCCTCGGTGTAAAGGATGACCTTTCCGTTTCTCGGTATGGAGCTTCCCCTCTGAGGTACCTGCGCCACTACCTTGTTTCCGTCGCCTACTACAGTTACCTGCAAGCTCTGGGATTCAAGGGTCTCCTTGGCAATATCCACGGACTCGCCCTCAACAGAAGGAAGGCTTACACCAAGTGATTTCAGCTCTTCCTCGGTATATTCGGGATAATATCCCAGATATGGCAGAGCCTCTTTAAGTACGTTTGTTACCGCAGGAACGGCAACGATGCTTCCGTAATACATAAGAGAGCCGTTCTGATCCCGTGCCTTAGGCTCGTCAACCATAACGAGAAGGATGACCTCCGGGTCGTCGGCAGGAGCAAATGCACAGTATGAAGAAACGTAAAGCTCCTCATCGCCGGTCTCATTGGTCTTGTCGATCTTCTGGGACGTTCCCGACTTTCCTCCGATGTCATATCCTTTGATATAGGCGTTTGAGCCGCCCTTTGTATTTACAACGCTTTCAAGGACCTGTCTCATCTGAGCGGATGTTTCCTCGGAAATAACCTGCCGCTTTATGGAAGGCTCTGTAGTCTTGATAACATTTCCGTTAGGGTCAACTATCTTGCTTACCACATAAGGAGTTACAAGGTATCCGCCGTTTACAACAGCAGCGTAGGCAGTGACCATCTGCAAGGGAGTTATTTTGTTTGTCTGACCGAAGGAGCTGGACGCCAGCTCTACAGGACCGTACTCCCTTGTGTCGATATAGATACTGTCTGCCTCTCCGGGAAGATCGATCCCGGTAGGCTCGGTAAGACCGTATGCCTTGAAATATTCATAGAACTTATTCTTGCCCAGCAGCTGACCTATCTGGATAAACGCCGGGTTGCAGGAGTTTGTCATTGCTGTGGTAAAGTCCTGAGTGCCATGTGAATAAGTCGACCAGCAGTGGATCTCCTCGCCTGCAACATCAATGACCTGACCGCAGTTAAATGTGGAATTAAGGCTGATGACCTTTTCCTCCAGAGCGGAAGAACCTGTTACTACCTTGAAAACAGAGCCGGGGAAATAAAGCTCGGTGATAGCCTTATTTTTCCATTGCTGCTCTCTGAGGGTAGCGTACATTTCATTGTACTCCTCCTCATCGGTAAGAAGGGAGAGCTTTGCAACGTCAGCCGGATTGTACAGGGAGTTTCTGTCGTTTATATTGAATCCGGGGGTGCTTGCCATAGCAAGGATAGCTCCCGTATTTACTTCCATCATAATTGCACAGGCGCGGTTCTGTACATAGTGAGCATTGACCTGCTGCTCCAGATATTTTTCCACATAGGACTGGAGGGTCATATCAATAGTCAGATACAGGGAATTTCCGTCCTGGGCCTCGTACATCTTATCGTTCTTATATGGCATTTCGTTTCCCATACCATCGGTAGCGGAGATGATCTTTCCGTCAACTCCCTTTAAATAGTCGTTATAGTAGGATTCAACGCCGTAAATGCCGTCTCCGTCATAGTTTGTAAAGCCTATTACCGCAGCCGCAAGCTCGCCCTGGGGATAATATCTTTTGGTATCAAGCTCCGAATAAATGAGATTTCCAAGCTCTTCTTCGGAAGCACGAGCAAATATCTTATCGGCGACAGGCTTTTCAACAGACTTCTTTACAGAAGCCCATCTTCTGCTTGCGCCGTCCTCGGTAAGCTTCTTCACAGCGTCTTCATAGGAAACACCTGAAAGCTCCTCACTAAGGATAGTTGCCGCTGCGTCGATCATACGCTCCGATTCAAGAACGTCCGGAAGCTCGTCTTCGTCAAGCTTTGCTTCCTTTTGCTGCTGCTGATATATAAGGTTCGGATTTACTATTATAGAATAGACCGTAGCAGACTGAGCAAGTATCTTTCCGTTTGCATCGTAAATACTGCCCCGATTCGCCTTGACAATGGTACTTCCGAACTGATTTTCATTTGCAAGAGCCTGATACTTGTTATTATCCGTAATAGACGTCCGGAAAAGATTTACAAGTATCCAGCCGGTAAAAGCAAGGAACACCGGCAGTACGATAAGATTCAGCTTGAATCTCATTTTATTGGTAGGCTGATAAGACATACTCGTCCTCCTATAGTCAATGTGTCAAAGAGAAGCGGTGAGTCTTGTACGGCTTGTATATCTCCCGCTCCTAAATTATACTGCCCGTTACAGCAAACAATAGTATTGTTTGCTGTGCCGCCTGCGGCGGCTGCAAAATCATGGATTTTGCAGGGCAGTATGAATGAATGACGGCTATGCGGCTGCGCCGCGCCCATGAACCTTGTTCATGGGCATTTCAAAGTGTATAACACTTTGAAATAGAGCCTGATATAATGTATTACATCAACCGCGGATATATTCCAGAAAATCACTGAAAGAATTTTTGAGCTTGACAAAAATATTCTCCTCGTTTTCAGGAATGTCCACGATGCTTCCGTTAGAAATGCTTACATACTCTATCTGGGATTTATCCAGCTTCTGCATACCAAGGATGTCCTCAGCATAGCTTTCCAGAGACCGTAAGGAGGTCTTTTCTTCAATCTCTGACTGCATACGGACATTTTCGCTGTAAAGCATATCCACATACTTGTTCTGAGCTGCGATCTCTGCATAAATGGACGCATTTTCCACCTTTCCGTAGATAACAGCCCCCAGCAAAAGTCCCGCCGCAGTGATCGTAACGATCATTTTGGGAACAGAACCTACGTGCTCTGCACGCTGTCTGCGAACGCGTATTTTGCGCACCTTTTCCGGCGCCACGTCCTCATATTTGGTGAGGTCGTAAGCAAGATTGTTTTTACTCATTACGGTTTCCTTTCTTTTATGATCCCTTTGTTCTTTTTTTCTCTTTATTAATAAGGCGACACCGTCCAAAACGGCTGCACCTTTATATCTTTTCTATGATCCTGAGCTTTGCGCTTCTGCTTCTGGGATTTGCCTCCAGCTCATTTTCCGAAGCCTCGATGGGTTTTCTGTTTACAAGCCGTCCTCTCGGAGTTCTCCCGCAGACGCACTGGGGAAAATCCGGAGGGCATATACAGCCCTTGCAGAATGACGCAAACCGCTGCTTCACTATCCTGTCTTCCAAGGAATGGAAGGTTATGACACACAGCCTTCCGCCGCTTTTAAGAAGCTCGAAAGCGTCGTCCAGACCCTTATCAAGACACTCAAACTCCGCGTTTACCGCTATCCTGAACGCCTGAAAGGCTTTCCGGCAGGGATTCTTGTCTCTTTTGAACTTTGCCGGTACGGCTCTGCCGATGATCTCCGCCAGCTCTCCTGTAGTCTCAATGGGCTTGATACTGCGCTGTCTGACTATCTCTGCGGCTATTTTCCTGCTGAACTTCTCCTCGCCGTATTCAAACATGATACGGCTCAGCTCATCCTCCGAAAGCCCGTTCACAAGGTCGGCGGCAGTTTGTCCCGACTGGGACATACGCATATCAAGAGGAGCGTCCCCATGATAGGAAAATCCTCTTTCAATAGTATCAAGCTGATGGGAGGATACTCCCAGATCAAGCAGGATACCGTCCGGTGAGGAAGCTCCCTCATTTTTGGCAATTTCCATTATATCGGAGTAATTCCCCTGTACCACCTTTGCATTGTATGAGGCAAGACGTTCAGAGGCAGCCTTTACAGCGTCGGGATCCCGGTCAATGCCCAAAAGCCTTCCGGAAGTAAGCCGTTTCGCAATTTCGGAGGAATGTCCTCCCCCGCCGCAAGTCCCGTCGATATATATTCCGTCAGGCTTGATGTCAAGTCCTGATATGACCTGGTCAAGCAGCACCGGAACATGGGAAAAGTTAATTTTATCCATAAAGCATATCTTTCTTCATATTTAAGCGGTAGTATCAGCACACTTTAATAAGGCAGGTCAGACAAAGCGTCGGAAAGCATATCGGGTGTGATCTCTCCGATGTACTTCTTAAATCTGACTGTATCCCATATCTCTGCATGGTTTGTGACACCGAGCACCGTAACATCGTGGTCAAGACCTGCATATTCACGCAGATTCTGTGGGATAAGGATACGGCCCTGCTTATCAGGCTCAACGATACAGGCATTGATGATGAACATTTTGGCAGCCCTTGCCTTATCTCCTGTAATGGTCTGGAGCTTTTCAGTAAATATATCCCATTCCTCATTTGAATATACATACAGACAGCCGTCCTTGCCAATGGTGACGATAAAGCTGACGCCTAATCTGTCCCGCAGCTTTGTGGGGAAAGCCATACGTCCCTTGGCGTCCATAGTATGCTCATATGTACCCATAAGACCGTTTGCTGCCATGCTTTATCACCATCCCTTCGTTTGCTTTGTATCCGTACAGCAGCGATATGCCCGTGAGGGCTTCCCCGCTTTCCACCGACTGTGGAAAGTTATGTTGAAACTTCACCACTTTTCACCTCAAAATGGAGATGAATCACCACTTTAATGATATTATACACCAACTCGCCCCAAATTTCAACCTTTCAGAAAATTTGTAGCGTAAATTAACGGACAAATTTTGAACAGTTATTTATGCAATTTGACAATATATAATACTATTAGTATATTTTAAAAATAATATTACAAATTTTAAGCAAACAAATTTTCTTTTTATTGAATTACTCAGATTTTTCTCCAAAAGAGCTCTTTTGTCAAAATGCATAAATAACATTGTTGAAAATTGTGCAGTAATATTTTTCAATATTGTTGAAAACTTTTTGTTTATATTGTATAATTAAAGTGAACTAATTTTGCAGGAAGGGGACACTCCCTATGCTGAAAGCATTTGGCTCAAAAATCGACCTTGACAGCGAGGAAAACAGGATATATTACTACCTCATTGCCGACCTCCTTGAGCATGACCTTGTTCTTAAAATGAAGGAATTTCCGCATCATGGCGAAACGACCTGCTTCCAGCATTGTCTGAACGTTTCATACTATAATTATAAGCTGTGCAGATTTTTCTCACTGAATGAACGTGCCGGCGCAAGAGCCGGACTTCTCCATGACCTTTTTCTTTATGACTGGCATACATACAAGCCTGACAAGGGTGAAAGGCTTCATGGCTTTACGCACGCAAAAGCCGCTCTGAAAAATGTAAAAGAGAATTTTTACGTTTCCGATCTGGAAAAGGACATTATAGAAAAGCATATGTTTCCCCTGAACATCACAGCGATCCCACGATACAGGGAGACTTTGGTAATTGTTATTGTAGACAAGTACTGCGGACTAATGGAGACTATAATTCCACGGGTGAACAAGGTATCTGCGGCGGTTGTCAAGCTTGGTGATAAGCTTCGGAGGAACAATGTATAAAAATAAGCCACGGTGTCCTGCCGTGGTTTTTGTTATTAAGCTATGATGATAAATCATAATTTGCAAGGCAGCGCCCTGCACGATTATCTACCCCCACCGTCAG
>JAFLUJ010000055.1 GCA_022511485.1 Oscillospiraceae bacterium
TCAAAAGGGTCTCCCCCGATAGGAACACAGAAACACTACGTTAAATTATGATTTATTGACCTGTGCGACTACCTTATTTCTGCCGGTTTCCTTTGCGGTGTACAGAAGAGTATCTGCATTTTTAAATTCGCTGTCGAAAACATCTCTTGCATTTTCAGAAGTCATTTTTACATCCGGATTCATCTGATATACTCCCATAGAGATGGTGACGCGAATATCTTTTTTCTGTCCGTCTGTTATGACCGTATGTACCGATCTTTCGACCTCTTTTCTGATCTGCTCAGCAGTCTCGTATGCTTGTGACGCTTCACAGTTAAGGATCACTATCATTTCTTCTCCGCCGAAACGGAATGTATGATCCTCACCGGAATCTGACGCACCGCGTAAAATATTAGCAACGTTTTTAAGCACAATATCTCCCGCGTCGTGACCGTATGTGTCATTTACATTTTTAAAATGATCTATGTCGCACATGACGATATTGACCGGCTTGCCTGAATTGACACGATCGGATATAGTGTCTGTGATGTACTCGTTAAGTCCCTGTCTGTTTTTAAGTCCTGTAAGCTCGTCTGTGATCCTTCCACGATGCTCGGATTCCAGCTGCTTTTTCAGAGCGGACAGATCCTTCTCTGATATGCTGTCAAGATCTGCTGTAAATTCAGAAATGTCCTTATATCTTTCTCTGGTTTGCAGCATTGTTGCTTTTCGGATTATTTTCCTGAGCTCTTCCGGTATGGACTGCATTCCGGATTCAAATTCCGAATCATCTTCAAAACGGGACATAGGATCTTCCGGAGTAATGCCGGTAAGTCCGTAATAAAGGGTCATCCCAAGAGAGTAAATATCAGTCCAGGGACCTTGTCTGCCCTTTTTCTGATATTGTTCGAGAGGTGCAAATCCCGGCTTGAGGATCACCGAAAGACTTTGTGAAGCCTCTGCAATGACCTGTCTTGCAGCTCCGAAATCTATCAGCTTGATCTTGCCGTCACTGCATACCATGATATTGTCGGGGGAAACATCTCTGTGGAGCACATTCATGCTGTGAGCAGACATAAGTGCCGAAGCGATATTTTTCGCAATTAAAATTGCTTCTTCGGCCGAGAGCAGACCGTTTTCCTTTATGTGTTCTTTTAATGGCTTTCCGTTCAGGAATTCCATAGAATAATAAACGGTGTTATTTTCATAAAAGAAATCATATATGCTTACAACACTGGGATTATCATTGAATTTTGCGACCATCCGGGCTTCGTTATAAAATTTCTCCGCACCGTCCTGGAAGGTCTCAGAGGTGTCTCCGTCAGAAACTGTAACGCTTGCTGTGCCGGAAGCTCTTCTTGCAAGCTCATAAGGGTAGTATTCCTTGATCGCGATCTTTCTTTCAAGCTTTGTATCATATGCAAGATAGGTGATACCGAAGCCGCCCTTGCCAATGACCTTTCCGACAGCATATCTGTACTGCAATATGCTTCCGCAGGGGAGTATCATTGAGTCAGGAGTATATTCTGCCTTTATAAACCCGCATTTCGGACACGGTTCTGAGGATATTTCCTCCAGGCAGCTTTCACAAAGTGATTTGTTTAAAATACTGATCATATTTATTCTCCTTAATTACAGACGTCTATCGAAAAACAATAGCTGTGCGGTGCTGCCTTAAGAATTAGTATTCTCAGAAATATGCACGTAAAATTTTTCGGGATCTATTTTTACCTGTTTCAGATCAGACAAAAGCTCTTCCCAGCCGGAATATCTGTCTCTGATCCTTACCGCTGCCATTTTATTTATCACCGCAGCAAGGAGGGAATTTATTTTCGCCAGTCCGTTCTGGAAGTCACTGTCATCTTCAAGCCGTGTCATGGGATCTCTCGGACTTTCAAGCGTAAGCGCGTAATACAAAACCGTCCCCAAAGAATAAATATCCGTCCATGGACCGTGATTTCCATGGTGCTGATACTGTTCAAGGGGAGCGTATCCGGGTTTAAGAGCAACAGTCATGCTGTTTTCGACCTCATTGAAAAAGGGTCTGGCATTGCCGAAATCCACAAGCATAACTCTTCCGTCAACTGTCAGCATAACATTGTTAGGGGAAAGGTCTCTGTGGATTATGTTTCTGCTGTGAATATGACCGAATGTGTCCGTTATATTGCCGGCGGCGAACAAAGCCTGTCCCTCGCTTATTTTTCCGTATCTTTTGGTGTATTCATTTATCGTGATGCCATGTACATATTCCATTACATAGTAAATAGTTCCGTTCTGACCGAAGCAGTCGTAGACTTTTATTACATCTGTATTATCCCCCAGACCGGAAAGGATCTCTGCTTCATTTCTGAATCGTTCTGCACCGTTTCTGAACTCCTCTGCGTGAAAGGAAGTGATCGGCTCGATGGTGATATTGTCGATCCCGCGTACTACAAGACCCTTCGGATAAAATTCCTTGACAGCGACTGATTTTTCAAGCACGGTATCATAGGCAAGATAGGTGATACCGAAGCCTCCCGAGCCTATTACCTTACTTATGACATAGCGGTCATCAAGGATCGAGCCTGCGTCCAGTGCATCGGTCTCATTTTCGTTTCCGCAGGTTTTTTCCATATCATCATCTCCGTTTGCCGCAGTATTTTATTAATTATACCACAATTTATAAAATAATGCAAGCAGACACAGGATAATTTACTCAGTCCAGATAAATTCACACGCCTTGTCATAATCAAGCTTGTGTTCAATGGAATATATGATCTTTGCGTCGGTCATGTTCTTTGCATAAAGTATTTCCTTTTCTGCTATTTTAAGGAGCTTTTGTGTTTCAGCGAGAGTAAGCTTCAGCAGGAAGCTGAGCTTTATAAGCTGGACGCGGGTAGGTATGCGTTTTCCGTTAAGAAGCTGATAGCCATAGCTTCTTTCCACATTAAGCTTGCGGATGATTTCTGCATGGGAAAGATCCTTCTCCGCGATATATTTGTTTATGAGAATGTGTATATCAGGATTTTTGCACTCGAGAACCGCATCCTCGTCAAAAAAATTATCTTCCCTGAGCTTGCGCTCCAGATCCTGTGTATCTATAGTGATCCCCCTCCTTGATTCATACAGCTCTGACGATCATGCTGCGAAGTCATAGGCTTCAAGAGCTGCCGAATTAATAACTATGTTATGGACCTGAAATTTAAGACCTTCATTTGTCAGAGCTTCAATCTCTTCTCTGGAAATAACAAATACGAAATTCCGCTGACCTTTGTATATCGGGTACATATATTCTTCTTTAAGAGGAGAACGGTTAAATACTTTTATATTGACCCGAATCCATTCATTGAGATACTTTATAGCGTTTATGTGCCACCATGTGTCATTATTGTCAAACTGACCGGTTTTAATATCAAGAGTTACCATTACATCCCCGCCGAAGCTTTCAAGATCTTTTTTAGGGATAGAGTCGACCGTAAGCATCCAGTCACCGGGATAGTCATCACCGTTGAACCGGATGGTTTTCCTGTCGGAGCTCCGGTTGTTATAGGTTCTCAATTCAACAGAATTTACAGTCAGCATATCAGTTCCGAATTTGATAAATCCGGCATTATCCGGTATGGAGCTTTCCGGCAGAATGAATGTAAACTGATCTTGTTTGTCAGAAACATAATATCCTTCAGGATCGTCTGTTGAATTAAGCGCATTGATCTTTAACAGATTTCCGTTATTGTCCATGACCGATACATAATGACGATATTTTTCGTCTGATCCATGATAAAGACCATCGTTATCCCGGAACATCGTATTATACAGGCTGAGATCCAGGGTAACAAATATGTCACCTTTAAATTCTCTGAGTACATCTGTGGATATGAATTTTGACATTGCCCATGCTTCGTCGTTATTGTCAATAAGCAGATAGTCTATTGCTGCGGTATCTTTCTCCGCCGATCCGGAATTACTGTTATATGCTTCAAGGATCGCAGACTTTACAACTACATTATGCACCTGAAATTTCAGACCATCCTCCGGCAGAGCGTTAATTTCCTCTTTGGAGATCACAAATACGAACTGCTCCTGCTTGTCATAGACCGTATACATATATTCCGGATGACGTATATGATTAAAAACATCAATATAGACCCGTTCCCATTCATCAAGTGTTTTCATAGCTTCTATGTGCCATTTCCATTCTTCGTCGTTGCCATATATGCCTGTTTCAATGCCAAGAGTGACCAGAACGTCCCCGTCAAAGCTTTCCAGATCATTTCTGGGGATAGAGCCGTTCACAAGCGCCCAATCGCCGGGATATTTGCCGTCAAACTGAATGGTTTTGGAATCAGGATGAGAGCTGTCATATGCTATCATATCAACGGAATTTATTTGTGTACCGACGCATCTGAAAACGATATATTCGGAGATATCTGATATGGAGCTTTCCGGCAGAAGAAATGTGAACTGCTTTTGATCGTCAGAAATATACCAGGTGGCATTTTCTCCATTATACTCTGAATTATACGCATAGAATTTTATTTTATTTATATCCCGGTCATCGTCATAGATACCGATACCATGGTCAGTAGCAATTGGAGCTATATCAAGGGTAAAGAGTATGTCTCCATTAAATCTCCGAAGGGTATCTGCCCGTATTCTTTTTACCGGTTCACCCAAAAATAAATGATCTATTGGTCCATTGTCTGCTGCAGTTGTTGTGGCAGCGGAGGTCGTTGTAACGGAAGTGTCAGCTTCCGTTACTGTCACCGCCTCCGCCGATGCAGATGATGACGCAGTATCACTGTTATACGCTTCAAGCATTGCCGATCTTACAACTACATTATGCACCTGAAATTTCAGACCGTCCTCCGGCAGAGCTTCAATGTCTTCTCCGGAGATCACAAATACAAACTGATCCTGTCCGTTGTAAACGGGATACATTCGGTCTGCTCCCGGCGACGGCTGGTTAAAAGCTGCAATATACACCTGAGTCCAGTTCCCGTCTGTTTTATCAGCGTTTATGTACCATGTGTTTATGTGCCACATCCATTCTTCATCGTCGTTATATCTTCCGGGTTCGATGTCGAGAGTTACCATAACATCCCCGCCAAAGCTTTCCAGATCACTTTTGGGGATAGCATCGTCCTGAAGTTGCCAGTCGCCGGGGTATCCGCCGTTAAACTTAATAGTTTTTGCGTCAGAGTGAGAACTGTCATACGCTCTCAGTTCAACAGAGGTCACGGTCAGATTATAAGTGCCAAATTGAATATATTGGTATATATCTGCTATTGAATTTTCCGGCAGAATGAATGTAAACTGTTTTTGACCATCATAAATATAATAGCCATCCGGATCTTCTGCCCAGTTTAATGCATTTATCTTTACAGCATTTTCATTATTATCAATAACAGATACAGAATGATGATAGCTTCCGTCTTCATTTCTGACAGTATTATTAGTCCTGATATTCAGGGTAACAAGTATATCTCCCTCAAATTCCTGGAGTGTAAATACAGATATATTTTTTGTCATGGACCAGCGTTCGTCGTTTTTGTCAATAAGCAAATAATCTACTGCGTTGGGACTTCTCTTATGAGAGCCTTTATTTCCATTGACATTCAGGGCTATCACTAATGCGATAATTCCGATTATTACCGCTGTTGCCGCGCATATCACAGCTGTCAGTGTTTTTTTGTTTACCGGACGTTTCTTCTTTTCCTTGTCTTCATAAACATTTACCGAAAGATCAAGACCGGACTCATTGCTGTCATCTTCATCGTCCTCTGTGACATCGTCGTCATCATCGATGATCTCGTCAGTGACAGGAAATGTATTTATATTGTCCGATGTGATCTTTTTAGTTTGATCTGTAGTTGTATTATCCGGAGAAATAGAAATGGGAGTGGTGCTTTCAAAATTTTCGTTGTTATTATCCTCCTCGGAGATTTCCTCCTCCGGTATCTTTATATCATTGTCCTCCAGAACGATAGGCTCAGGCTCGACCGGAGCGGATACCGATGAAAGAGCCTTTCTAAGTTCAATTGCACTGCTGTAGCGGTCTGAGGCGGCTATCATTGTACATTTTTTCAGGATTTCCCAGAGACTGGTGTTTATGCCATGCTTGTTTTCGGCAAATTCCTCATCGTCGTCCATACGTGCATAGGGATCATCTATAACTATCTCCGTCAGAGCGTAGTATATGGAAACACCTAAAGCGTAAATATCCGTCCAAGCTCCCTGCTGACCCTTTTTAGTGTACTGCTCCATGGGAGTATATCCCGGTTTCATTACAACGGTAAGGTTAGAGGAGCTTTCCGCCATGATCTGCCTTGCAGCTCCGAAATCTATCAGCTTGACCTTGCCGTCCATACAGATCATGATATTATCGGGAGAAATATCCCTATGGAGAACTCCTGCACTGTGTGTGATACTCAGCGCCGCCGCTATTTTGTTCATAACGAACAGAGCCTGACCGTCAGACAGCTTTCCGTGGTTTTTTATGTAATTTTTCAGCGTGATACCGTTAAGATATTCCATAATAAGATATACGGTATTATTTGCGCGGAAATAATCATAAACGCTTACGATGTTGGGATTTCCATTGAATTGGGATACTATTTCCGCCTCGCTGTAAAATTTCTCCGCACCCTTTTCAAAGGCTTCCGCTGACTTCGGATCACCTATAAGAACCTCCGTTCCTGAGGGAGAACGGTATGCAATGCCATTGGGATAATATTCCTTAACGGCAATTATCTTCTCCATTCTCAGATCGTAGCCCATATATGTGATACCGAAGCCGCCTTTTCCCATGATGCGTCCGATAAGTATTTTGTCGTTCAGTTCAGCTCCGACCGGCAGGACAAGAGGATCGGAGGCAGACCCGTTTTTTGAAAATCCGCAGCGTGGGCAGATCTCGTTTTCTGTTTCGTAAAAGCAGCTTTCACAAAGCTTTTTATTATGTATCTCTACCATACTATCTCCTATCTGTCTTTTCGACAAATTTTGCCGCATACTGCGTTAACAATCCTTGAAATACATGAGTATTCATGGCAAACAAGTTTGCCTGCGGATTTTTGCCTTGTCTGCGACAAAATTATGCTCGAAAATCCAAGCACATATCTTATGAAGACAAGTTCCGATCTATCCGAAAAGCTTCGCCAGAAGCTTTTTCAGAGGGCTGTCCGCTTCCTCAGCTGCCGGCGGAGGCAGCTTGTGAGGTATCTTGATCGTCTGACGCTTTATAGGAACAAGTGACAATGCATTTATCAGTTCAAGAGTAGTCGGATACCTGTCAGTGTACCTCAGCATCATTGACCTGTACAATACCGCCCACAGATCAGGCTGGATATTGTACTTATTTGATTCCATATCCGAGTCGTCCTCAAGCCTGTTCTGAGGATCCTCCGGTATCTGTCTTGTAAGTCCGTAATATATCGAGGCTGCAAGGGAATATATGTCTGTCCATTCACCCTGCTTGCCCTTGCGGGAGTACTGCTCGATAGGTGCGAAGCCCGGTTTCAGAATGACCGATAGAAGCAGAGAGCCTTCCGGAAAGACCTGTCTTGCCGCTCCGAAATCCAGCAGCTTTACACTTCCGTCAGTGCAGAGCATTATATTATCGGGAGAAACATCTCTGTGCAGAACATTTTTCTTGTGTATATCATAAAGGGCATAGGAAACCTTATCCGCGATATATGCTGCCTGTGCAGCTGTGATAGTACCGCATCGTTCAACGTATTCCTTCAATGTCATTCCGGTGAGATATTCCATCGTGAAATATGCGGTGTTGTTTTCATAGAAGAACTGATACACTCTTACTATATTAGGGTCGCCGGAAAATTCAGCAATAAAGCTTGCTTCCCCGTAGAATTTTTTGACGCCCTGTTTGAAAAGCTCCGCGGATTTTTTATCCCGCACCGTAAGCTTGGAGCTTATCGGATCTCTTACAGCCAGCTCAATAGGAAAATATTCCTTTACAGCAATAGTCTTATCATATTTGACGTCATAAGCAAGATATGTGATACCAAAGCCGCCCTTTCCCAGGACCTTTCCTATAATAAAATTACCCATAAGTATACTTCCGCAGGGAAGCACCATATTGTCCGGAATATAGCTTTCCTCGGAAAATCCGCATTTTTTGCATGGTTCTTTTTTTATGGGTGAAAAACAGCATGAGCATAGCTGTTTATTTCCAAGTGTGACCATCTGGAAGCTTCTCCTTTATTATACTATTTTTCATGAAAGTTTTCAATCCCCGTCAATATTTTCCAGATTCGGGACATCAATATTTTCTTCGTTCTGAATGTCAGCATTTTCATCATCCTGAATATCCTGATCTTCATTATGGATCACTTCATTGTCCGGTTCGTTTTCAGCATCTGTCCCGGAATCAGCCTCATTTTCTGTATTTGCTTCTGTGTTTTCCAAAGTTTCGCCGTCGGTTGGAGCGCCATCATCTTCCGTACTGACGTCCGTGCTTGTTGTTATGTCCGGAGAGGTATCATCCGTGGTTTGGGTAGTGCTTTCGGTGGTTGTTGATTCGGATACAGTGGGCTCTGTTTCAGCAGGGATGTCATCCTCTGTTTGTCCCAGGATCAGTACGGCAGCCATAACTGCTGCAAGTATCAGCAGGGCACAGACCAGGACTACAGTGATAAAAGTGCTGCTGTCGCTGTTGTCATTGCCTGCAGCTTCGTCAGCGCTTTTGCTGTCTTCCGGTGAGAGTACAGGTTCAGTATCGGAAAATTCATTTTCGTCAATGCTTATCATGCCGCAGATCGCAGTGTAGTTGTCTCCCTTGTTTTCCGCCCGGAGTATATGACGTTTCAGCATATGCTTGAGCCAGACCTCTGCGCTTTCGGATTTAAGAAGATCGGCTTCCATTTCAGTCTCGAAAACATACTCCCAGAAGCCGTCGCTGCATATCAGAAAAGCGTCGCCCTGCTGCATTCTGATGGGCTGGTAGTGCTTTTTGATGTTCAGCTTTTCCTCGCTGCCAAGCACCTTCAGAAGTCTTGAACGATCCTCGTTTCCTCGGATGTCCTCCGGACGTATCATTCCCATATCCACGGAAGCCTGACAAACGGAATGATCCTTTGTCTGAGCGATTATTTTCCCGTTCCGGAAGTAGTAAACTCTGCTGTCTCCTGCGTTTGCGTATATGAAATTTCCGTTTTCCATAAACGCCGCGGCGACGGTAGTTTTACCGCCGTCGCCATTGCTGATTACCTCAGTGTTTGCGCCTTCCATCAATTCGGTGATCTTCTGGTCGGTGTATCCGCCGAGGCTGTTTTTCTCAAAATACTCAATTGCTGTGAAAGACGCTTTTTCCCCGTCGGAGTGTCCGCCAAGGCCGTCCGCCACAATAAAAATTCCTTTATCTGCATTGCACAGGTGAGAATCTTCATTTATATCGTGCCCTGCGGCACAGGTGTATTTTGCTGAATCAATGAACATATTGGTGGGATCCTTTCTGTTCTGATTTTGCCTTAGAGCCTGTTTAGTATCTTGAAGCCGTCAGATTTTACCGCAAGGATGACGGTTGAAAGAGGCTAAACAGGTTCTTAGTATTTGATCTGGAAAAGCTGCTCTGCGCTTCCGAGATAGAAGAATGTTCCGTCAGGGATAGGGGTTGGAACGTTTGCAGAAAGCTTCTGTCCGTTTCCGAGGAAAGTGCCGTTGCTTGAACCGCAGTCCATGATCTCGTATCCGTTGGCTGTCTGCCTTATCTGGCAGTGAACTCCGGAAATGCCCTTTGCGTCAACAGGGAAGCAGACGTTGCATTTCTGAGGATTTCTTCCGATAACGATGCTTCCGTTTATGTTGAAGCTCTGGTTTGCCATAGTGCCCTTCATTCCTGTAATGACAGCGCTGCGGGAAGCGGGGGATGTATTGTTATGCTGTGCATTACCGGAATTTTTCTTATTCTTTGAAACGATAACAACAACAGCAGCGACCACAGCAATTGCAGCGATAACAATTACAACAATAAGAGCTGTATTACTGTCGGAGCTGTCCTCTTCATCTGTTGTGTCATCTTCTGTTACGGGAGTGTCATTATTGTCTTCCTGAACATCTTCGGCATTGTCATTTGAATTATCCTCAGCCTCAGCGGTATCGTTGTTCTCAGCCGCGGCGGTGTCATTATCCACAGCAACAGCATCCTCCTCATCAGGGTCATCTGCCTGTATTTCTGTTGACAGTGTATATGGGTAAACATCTCGGTTGATAATAGAAAGCAGCTCATCAATTACTATAGCATAATTTAAATTGCCCACTGAATATGTATTGATGCCGACTACCTCACCGTTTGAATTTACAAGCGGTCCTCCGGAGTTTCCGGGGTATATGTCCATATCGATCTGGTAAACGTCCACACCGTCACGGTCGGTATTTTTTGTTGAAATTCCGCCTCTTGTGACGATGATGTCATTTACGTCCTTTGTAATATCTGTCTGCTCCTGGTATCTTGTTGCTACACCGGGAAATCCCAGGGCAGCAAATGTGTCATCCTCATCAATATCATTTGATTTGCATATTACCAGAGGTTTTTTCTTGTCAGTTGTCTGAGGAAGCTTGAGTATACATATATCCTTTTCCTCATTGACCATTTCAATTTTTGCGTGCATAAATTCATTTGCTGCTTTAGAAAAATATACCCTTACATCACTTGCCCACAGACTGCTGGCGCTGTAGCTCTGGGTCAATACATTTCCTGACTTTGCTGCGGCTGCTGTATCATCTGTAACAACGTGTGCGTTTGTTACGATATACTGTACGTCCTCTCCCACATTGCCTATTGCAAATCCGCTTCCGGCAGAATATGCGTTTTTGAATTCATATTCGCCCGGTTCAGTGGAAGAAGCAAAAATATATGGTGTTGATGATGACCACACAAAATCTGCTTCAATATAAACAGTACTGTCCTTTGCTCCGCTGATCGAGCCTGCCGAAGCAGTTACAGGCATGACCGCCGCGACCATTACCGCAGCGATAAGTATTGATAAAGCTCTGAAAAATTTTCTCATAATATAAATATTTCCTTTCTGTTATACTATTCCTAAATAAAACATTGACTTGTTAATATTTTGACTTGGGATCAGTATTACCGGATAAATCCCAGCACTACTGCTGTAAAATTATCCTGATTTGAATAGGCCTTTGAAATAACGATATTTTCAATGATCTCCGCCGCCTCGTCGGCAGGACTTGCAAGAGCTCTGGAAAGCTCTGCTTCCGAAAGAGCGTTGTATACTCCGTCGCTGCAAATAAGTATCTTGTCATCCTTCTTAGGCACAAGAGGCTTGCTGTTTACGTCCGGTTCGATACCGCCCTTATATCCCATATACTGAGCAAGAGCGTCTTTTTTGGAATTTTCATTTGCCTCCTCATAGGTCATTTCATCCGAGATGACCTGGTCGATAAGACGGTTAAGATAATCACTGTCCTCATTGAGCAAGGTGAGATTGCCGTCTCTGAAAAGATATACCCTGCTGTCTCCCACAGTACACCAATGTATCCCTGCCGGAAGGCACATTACCGCAGCGGCTGTAGAACCGCCTTTCATTCCGCTGAGAAGCACATTGTTATTTATAGTATGCAGCGCACGGGAAAGATGGATATGAACGGGAGCGGATATGTCGCGGCTTTTTTGCATTTCCAGCATAGACGTGACCACATAGTCGCTTACCTGAGCGCCCCCGGAGAGACCTCCCATACCGTCTGCCACCATAGCAGTAAAGCCGTATTTTTCAATATCCTTTTTATTGACGGAGGAAAACCCGAAGCTGTCCTCCTGATAATTCCTTGCTCCCTGATTGCGAATGCTGCCAAGAGTGATCTTGCGGACGTCCGAATCCTCAAATCTCATGCGGACAAAAAAAGCTCTGCGACCCATGATCAATATGTAAAGCCTTCGTTGCAGAAGCTTCTGAACACGTAGGTAGAAGCTCCGAAAGTGATCTTGTCATAATCGGTGATCTCCACAGGCATAAGAAGCAGGTTATCGTTGTAGTAGACGTTATTTTTGCCTTTTCCGATAACCGGACTGAGGAAAAATTTCTTGTTTCTTGAATCGTAAGCTATAACAGCGTTTCCATCGGAGGAAACTGTCCTGTCAAAGGAAAGATTTATGTCGAATTTTGCGCCTCTGCCGATAGAGTTCTGTTCTCCGTGTATCACGAAGGAGGTTCCTGCTTTTTCTCCGTCAATGGCAACGAGCCAGCCTCTTACCGGATTGATACCGGCTTCTGTCTCATCCAGAGCGATAGTAACGCTCATGTTGCCTGAGCTTGCTGCCGGACTGTTATCCAACGGCATAGTAGGGGGGAAGGAGTTTTCGTCAGCTGCTCCGGAGATAGGCACAGTTTTAGGAAATTCCGGCTGGAGACCTCCTCCAAGCGCCTGGAAGCCGATACCTCCGTCATTGCAATACGGACAATTGCCTTTTTTTTCGTCATAAATGTGACCTTTAGGACACTGCTTCATAAAATCAATTCCTTTCAGACCAAATGATCGGTTAAACAATCATATTAATGCAGATATGCAAAAATGCGATATTTGTATAATTATAGCATATGGTATTTTTTACATGGTGTGCAAAATTGCACACACGGTGGGCTGAAAAGGCGAAAGCTTTTATTTATGCAGTGCTGTTTTATCAGAGTGTGGTATAGTCTCAATAATTGCCTTAGAGAAATATTCCGGAAAAAATTATATCATAACACATATAAAATGTCAATGTTTTGCTTAGTATCATATATGGTTTCTTTGTTGGTTTCAAATTTACGAAATAATAAAATCAAAAAATTATTTACTATTATTTCTGTATGAGCTTGGAGTGATTCCTTCTGACTTCCTGAACACAGTACAAAAATAACCTGCGCTTGAAAATCCGCACATCTGAGATATTTCGGAAATGCTTTTGCCGGTTTCTGTAAGAAGACGTTTTGCTTCTCTTATCCTGCGGTTTATGACATATTCCGATGGAGACGTATTCATAGTCTGTCTGAATATCCTTCCGAGATATTGCTGAGAAACTCCGCTGACTGCGGCAAGATCAGCAATTGAAAAATCATTTTTGAAGCTGCTGTCAATGTAGTTAAGTGCAGACATAAGTATCTCATTTTTTATGTTTCCGTCAGCAGCAGACATATTAAGGACCGATCGGTGGAATTCCATTATAAACTGATATATAAGACCGGAACA
>JAFLUJ010000005.1 GCA_022511485.1 Oscillospiraceae bacterium
GAGGAAATGTTCAGCAAGCTTCTTTTTCAGGAACACAGCCTCAACGCTCTTGTTGCAGAAAAGGACGGTGTCATAATTGGCATAGCCTCGTATTACTTTTATAAAATATCCACCTTTTCGGGAAAGAAGGTCCTGTATCTTGAAGACCTGTATGTCCTTCCCGAATCACGTGGAATGGGAACGGGACGTAAATTTTTTGACGAGCTTAAAAAGATAGCTAAAAATTCCGGCTGCGGAAAGATCGAATGGAAATGCCTTAAATGGAATGAGCCTTCCATTGCCTTTTATGACAAGATCGGAGGCTTCCGGGACGATGAATGGATCACATACAATATTCCAAATGATGATTTTTGATTCTATAAAGGAGAATTACTATGAAAAATACAATTTTCACCGGCGCGGGAGTTGCAATTGTCACCCCCATGAACGCCGACGGTTCAATAAACTATGATGAATTCGGCAGAATTATTGATTTTCAGATCGAGAACGAAACAGACGCTATCATAGTCTGCGGAACTACCGGAGAATCCTCTACTATGACAGACGAGGAGCACGTTGAATGTATCCGTTACTGTGTAGACCGTGTAAAAGGACGTATCCCCGTTATCGCAGGCACAGGAAGCAACGATACCAGATACGCTGTAGAGCTTTCCAAGGAAGCCGAAAAGCTGGGTGCAGACGCTTTGCTGCTGGTTACTCCCTATTATAACAAGACCTCCCAGCGGGGACTTGTGGCACATTTCACTGCCGTTGCTGACAGCGTGAATATCCCTATAATTCTGTATAACGTCCCCTCCAGAACAGGAGTAAATATTGCTCTCGATACATACGTGACACTTTCCAAGCACAAAAATATCGCAGCCACCAAGGAAGCAAGCGGAAATATTTCCGCCATTGCAAAGATCATTGAAGCCTGCGGAGACGATCTTGATGTATACAGCGGAAACGACGACCAGATAGTTCCCATCATGTCCCTTGGCGGAAAAGGAGTTATCAGCGTACTTTCCAACGTTATGCCCAAGGAGACACACCAGATGGCACAGCTTTGCCTTGACAACAATTTTGCGGAGGCTGCAAAACTACAGATCAAGTATCTGGAGCTTTGCAATAATCTGTTTATTGACGTTAATCCTATCCCCGTAAAGGAAGCTATGAATATTATGGGCTTTAACGCCGGAGAATGTCGCCTCCCCCTGCTTAAAATGGAGCAGAGCAAAATTGATACTCTCAAAGCATCTATGCAGAAAATGGGATTGGTAAAGTAATTTTCTGATTTTTATTTCTTGCATCTTGTTTCTCAAACTCTTACCTCTGTTAGGAAAGGAATGATAAAAATGGTCAAAGTTACAATATGCGGCGCAAACGGAAAGATGGGAAAGGTCATTTCCTCGGTAATAAAGGATCGCACCGACTGTACTGTTATTTCCGGAATTGACCTTAACACCGAACCGGGAGACGGTTTCACCGTTTACTCAAAGCCATCGGAGCTTCCCGAAAAGCCGGATGTTATTATAGACTACTCCCACCCGTCGGGACTGGGCGACCTGCTGGACTACTGTCTTTCAACGGGAACAGCAATAGTTATCGCTACCACAGGATATACCGAAGATCAGATAAATTCCATAAAAAAAGCCGCCGAGCAGATACCCGTATTTTTCACCTTTAATATGTCCCTGGGAATAAATCTGCTCTGCAAGCTTGCAAAAACCGCAGCGGAAGTCCTTGGAGGTCAGTTCGACATAGAGATAGTAGAAAAGCATCACAATCAGAAGATCGACGCTCCCAGCGGTACGGCGATCATGCTTGCAAATGCTATAAATGAAACTCTGGACAACAAATACAACTACACCTATGACAGACATTCCCAGAGGAAAAAGCGTGAGAAGAACGAGATCGGTATGCACTCTATCCGCGGCGGAACTATCGTCGGAGAGCATGAGATTATTTTCGCCGGACGTGACGAGGTAATTACCCTGTCCCACTCAGCTGCATCAAAGGAAGTTTTCGCAGCAGGCTCAGTAAACGCCGCAGTATATCTTTGCGGACGTCCCGCAGGACTTTACGATATGGCTTCCCTTGTGGACAGCGGAAAATAATATTTTATGATATAATAAAACCTGTCGGATCACCGGCAGGTTTTTTTTGATACATTATCGTGCTTATACTAATCATCTGTATGTACATAATATTTTTTAGGATTCTTCTCAATATCCACATATATCGTTACGTTCCGACCATCGGCAAACGGATTTTTCCTTGGATGATACGCTCTGCTTGAGAAAACATATTCCTTTCCATCAGAGTCATGATAAATAAAATCCGTCTGCAAATACCGGACGTTATTTACCGTAATATTGGAGCTTCCTTCATATCGCTCTACCTGATCATCACAGACAATATATTTGTTCTCCGCCGCAAGACGATTTATTGTCCTTTTATTCAATATCTCGGAAAGCCAGAAATATGTGCCTACTCCTCCTAAAATCAAAATGAATATCAGCAAAATAGCGCAGGTAAGATATGGGCTGTTCATTATTTTGTAAGGATCGTCCGGGTCATAGTATATCGTTACAGACTGACCTTCCCTCATTGAAGAAATATAATATTCCAACGGACGTCTGTATATTTTTCCGTCAGCAATATATTCAACAGTTACATCATAATCGGTAGAGTCATTGCTGCTGTTGTATGAGCTTCTTATGTCTACTATGACTGCCTCTGTGCTTACACAGTCCTTTTTAAAATCAAACCACCTTATCAGAAAAAAAGCACATATCGCAATAAATACCGCAGCCGCCGCTGAAATAGACACCCCTGCTATTATTTTCATCTTGTATATACGGTATACTCCCATATCCTGATCCTCCTTTATTTTTATCACAATAATGATCTCCCGTGATCAAACATTCTTTTCATCATGTTTATCACCAAATGCAAAAGTCATAACAGAATTAAGCGCTTCCATAAAGAGATCATATGCACTTTCGTAACAGAAAAAAGCATTGAAACACAGGCTCTGCCATTTTCCGTCACGAAGATGTACTGCTCCAAGCTGTGCAGACGTGTATTCACTGCACTGCGCTCTTACCTCGGCAATGTAAGTCGCTTTGCTGTCAAAATTATCTTTCAGTATGTCCGATAAATTCATCTCGTAATAATAGCTGCCGTCGGTTACAAAGTCAGAAGCATGACGCTCATCTCCCTCATTTTTTACATATATTATTCCGGGGTACTCTACAGAGAATAGCTCCTCTGCATCTTTATCAAATATTCTGATGGAATCCACCCGAACTTCTGAACCGCTCTGCATAGTCCATACTTCAAATTTAACATATCCGTCATCACATGATATTATGGGATAATACATTACCCTTGCTTTTTTATCCGGAACAGGAAGCTTGTTACGTCCAGAAAAATAAAAGCTTTTCTTTTTTATGTCCATTATTAATTCAGAGAATACCCATCCCCATGAACTGTACTGCGGACATTCCCCGTTGCCGAATATATCGGATTCAAAGCATTTCCTGCCTTTTTCCGAGATCAGTTTTCCTTCTATAAGAGCGGAACACCATTTGCTCATGTCCTCCGCCGTTGTGATGATGTAATGTGAAGCGTCACAAATAAGCGGAGTTTCAATAGGAATATTATCTATATATCCAATAACATCTATGCTTCCTCCAAGTGAGGTATCATTCATTTCAAGAGGTTTGAAAATATATTCTTCAAAAATTTCGTCAATAGATTTTCCGCTTACCTGTTCCAAAATCATTCTGAGAATTTCAAAATGGATCGCTCTGTAATCGTATTCTTCCCCGGGAGTAAATTTTAAAGGCTCATAATTAATTATCTCCAGTATTTCATCATAGCTTTTCTTTTTCAGAAATGGCTGTTGCAATTTATCCAGAGACATCATTCTATCAATGTAACTAACATTTCCCGGATATGAAGGAAATTCCTTCTTTACAGCCTCATTCCATCTTTCCTCCGAAAGCTTGTCCGAAATTCCGGAGGTCATAGTTATAAGATGGTATATTTTTACCTTGTCACCGTACAAAAATTCCTTGATATATTTGTTTAAATAATCGTCTGTGCTCAGTAGTCCCATTTGCTCAAAAATAAACACACAGAATAACGTGAATATTCCCCCGCCTATTATATATCTGCTGTTAAGGTAAAAGGGTGTATTTTTTTCGTAATCAGCCTTTCCCCATACACAAAAATATGCGTCACGCCCTTCACAGGAATAAGCAAATCCACTGTAATTGTAATCGTTAAGTATCTTGTCAAACCATACGTCTATTTTCGCAGGCTCTGAAAGCCGGTCGTCTATTTCGGACAGAAGTCTTTCAATATTCCTCTTCTTATCTGCAAGTGACTGACGGCGTTCTGTAAGCTTCTGGTAAATAAGCTTTTCTTTATCTATGACCTCGGAGATGTCCTTTAACGGCAACTCAAATTCACGGTAGTAAAGAATTTTTTTAAGGGTCTCCACCGAGCTTTCATCATAAAATCTGTATCCGTTGTCATCCACACCGGCAGGCTTTAACAGACCAATATCATCGTAATACTGGATAGTCCTTACACTGACCCCGACAAGTCCTGCAATTTCTCCTACACGCATTTTCATATATACCAACCCTTTCATAAGTGTTTTTTGACATCCGCGCTGCTTTTGCGGTGCTGCCTAAAGTATATACTATTACGTTGCGTCGTTGTCAAGACTTTTTTAAAAAATTTTCTAACGCTTCTATAAGCCTGTCCGAAAAGCCATTGAAGTCCGAAATATTTTTCTCAAAGGGTACATGAATAAACAGCATTTTTGTTTTGCAGGAACTATCTGAAATAAATTTTAACCCATGAAAATAAATATTATTACAATAGGACGTCCCTGCATTTCCGGAGATATGCACTGAAAAGCCTGAGCGTCCCAATGCTTCTTTAAATCCGTCAGTATCAAAATTCGTTTTATAGGATACTCCATCCATTTTTCCCATAAGCTCAATATAGATCTTGTCCATAATGACCGGCTTCTGTCCGAAACTAATTACATAGTCATATCCATTGCTGCTGACCGCATCAATAAGCTGCTCCACGCTTTTTTCCTTGTCGTTTTCAACTATCAGCTTATGATATGCAGCATCAAAACGCCTGACAAGCTTTTCGCTTGACGTACCTCTGAATGCTGTAAGCAGTACAGCGTGCTTTTTATTTCCCGAGACTTTCTTTTTTATTGGAACAAAAAATCCCGACACATCAACGCCTTCCATGCTAAGCAGCCGGAGCTTTTTATCTATCCCTCCGGCATAGCCGGTCAGGCTGCCGTCCGAACCCACCACCCGATGACATGGAATTATAAGGGAAATCGGATTATGCCCCACTGCTCCCCCCACCGCCTGAGCGGACATATGGGAAAGTCCTCTTCCGGCTGCGATCTTTTCAGCTATCTCCCCATAGGTCATAGTTTGTCCGTAAGGTATAGTCAGGAGTATCTCCCAAACAGTCCGGCGGAAATCCGTTCCATTCAGATCTATGGGAGGTGTAAAGTCCGGACGCTTGCCACTGAAATAAATATCAAGCCATCTGCTTGTCTGTTCAAATATTGGAAGCTCCTTCTCCTGACGTTCTCCCGAAAGCGACGCACAGAAATATTTTTGTCCGTCGAACCACAGTCCGGTCAGGGATTCCCCATCGCTTGCAAGAGTGATACCTCCCACGGGGGAAGCATAATGATATATGTATTTCATTTTAAGCCCCGTTTTCATTGCTGATATGGACGTCAAGCTGATTATAGGGTATTTTAATATCTTCCTTGTCAAAGGTTTCCTTTACCTGTTCGATAAGGTCGAAATACACCGTCCAGTAGTCCGCATTTTTTACCCAGACACGGACTTTTATATCCAGAGAGTTTGAGTTCAGTTCTGCCAGCCGGACAAAGGGCTCAGGATCCTTTAAAATAAGGGGATGGGCTTCAATGACCTCCTCAATTGCGGAAACCGCCTTCCTGTGGTCATTGTCGTAGGATATGCCGAAAACAGCGTCCACACGCCTTGCCTCCTCAGAGCTGTAATTTGTAATGGCGGAGGTCACCACAACACCGTTTGGAATAAATACTCCCTTGTTGTCCGGAGTCACCAGCTTTGTAAACAGAATGGAAATTTCTTCAACATTTCCCGCCTGATCGCCTATCTCGACATAATCCCCCACTTTTATTGTGCGGTTTATAAGGAGTATGACCCCTCCCGCAACGTTGGAAAGGCTGTCCTTAAGAGCAAGACCCACAGCCACGCCCGCCGTGCCAAGCACAGTTATGATGGACGTCATTGGGATGCCCAGAACGGTAAGAGCAATTATGAGAATGAGCGCAGTGGAAACGATCTTTATCACCGATTCAAGGAATTTTCTTACAGTCTGATCCATTCTGCTGCGCTCAACACCCTTGGCAAAGATACGCAGAATGATCCTGTTTACGAACACTCCCGCTATGTAAATAAGTATCGCAAAGATAAGCGTCGGGATAAATCCTGTTATTTTATTTATAAATTCCTCCATTTGACAGATCCTTTCAAAAAAAGTTTTAATAATACTATTAATACTATAAAGCATTTGTTTGTCCTTTCTATTGATAATATGTTAATTATTTATACAGCTTGGTGTTCATAAATATTCCTAAAAAAATATTATAAATTGTTATTTTTTTATCAAAAAATATATTGCAAAATTCTCTAAAATAAGGTATAATAGATTAGATATTGATTAAAGGAGATTTTTCTATGGGAATGCAAATGGAAATGTCTTATGTTGTGGCGGTAGTAATTACAGGTCTTGTAGTAGTTTTTCTGGGACTGATCCTGCTGATCGCATTTATAAGCATCATAGGCGCGATATTTAAGAAGCTCAACCAGAAAGGGACTGTACCGGCTAAAACAGCTGCACCGGCTGCTGCCAAGCCTTTTCCAAAGACTGTTGTTGAGCCTGCTGCTTCTACTGTTGCTGTAGCTTCGGCGTCTGACACTGACGATGACGAAATTATCGCAGTCATCTCCGCAGCAGTGGCTATGATGAGCGCAGCGGAAGGGAAAAATTACAAGGTAAGGTCAGTACGGGCTGTTTCCTCAAAGGCTTCCGGCGGTAATGCATGGGCTTCCGCAGGATTGAGAGAATCTACCAATCCATTCTGACACCTTTTAAAATAATACAGAAAGGACTTTATTTCAATGTTTGAGATTTTCAAGGAAGCTATTACAGAGCTTGCAGCAAGCAGCGGATTTGCGGCAATCGGCATTAAGGAAATTATAATGATACTTATTTCTTTCCTGTTTATGTATCTTGCTATTGCAAAGAATTTTGAACCACTGCTTCTTCTGCCTATTTCATTTGGTATGCTGCTTACCAATCTGCCCCTTTCCGGGCTGTATAACCCCGACCTGTTTATCATTAACGAAGAAGGACATATCGACGTTCTGAATGTACTTACAAACGGAGGTCTTCTCGACCTGCTTTATCTTGGAGTAAAGCTGCAGGTGTATCCGCCGCTGATATTCCTGGGTATCGGTACAATGACCGACTTCTCCCCTCTTATTGCCAATCCCAAGAGCTTCCTTCTCGGAGCTGCTGCTCAGGCAGGAATCTTCATCACATTTATTGGTGCGGCTCTCCTGAATATGTCCGCAACAGAGGCAGGTTCTATCGCTATCATCGGCGGTGCAGATGGTCCTACAGCTATCTACGTTTCCAGTAAGCTTCTTAAACCCACAGATACCATAGATACAGGTACTATCGCTCTTGCAGCATATACCTATATGGCACTTGTTCCTATCATACAGCCTCCTATTATGAGACTGCTCACCACTAAAAAGGAACGTTCAGTAGTTATGGGACAATTACGAGATGTTTCCAAGACAGAAAGGATCATATTCCCTATTTCCGTTACAATAGTAATTTCCCTGCTTGTTCCTTCTGCTGCTCCTCTGGTTGGTATGCTCATGTTGGGTAACCTTCTTAAGGAAAGCGGAGTATGTCAGCGTCTTGTTGATACCGCTCAGAACGCTCTCATGAACATTGTAACCATCTTCTTGGGAGTTTCCGTTGGAGCTACCACACAGGCTGACAAGATACTTAACCTGTCATTTGCAAAGGTTATTATCCTTGGCGTAATCGCTTTCAGTATTGGTACTGCCGCAGGTGTCCTTTTCGGAAAGCTTATGTACGCTGCTACAAAGGGCAAGGTAAATCCTCTTATCGGTTCTGCCGGAGTATCCGCTGTACCTATGGCAGCAAGAGTTTCCCAGAAGGTGGGTGCAAGCGAAAATCCCACAAACTTCCTGCTTATGCACGCTATGGGACCTAATGTTGCCGGCGTTATCGGCTCTGCCGTTGCAGCAGGCGTACTTCTCAGCATTATATAATAGGTTATATAGAAAATCTAAAGGCACTTCCTTTTTATGGGAGTGCCTTTTAAATTATTCAATGACTTTTTTTAATTCCTCCATTATTTTGCGAAACCAGTCGGTATTACGCCAAAGCAGATATTCTTTACTTTCCTGCATTTCATTCAGCATTGCTTTGGCAATACTTAAATTATTGTCAGGAGCGCCCTGAATTTCCCAGCCATATAATAATGGCAGATCAAGAATATGTCCACTGACCTTTGATGATCTTACTGCAAGCTCAAATGCTCTTGTAAGATGGTATTCAGCACTTTTTTCGTTATCCGAATATTCAGCTGCAAGAATATGCAGGCGGAACATCTGACGGATAGTTTCAAACCCAGCGTCATCGTTTTTATAGATCACTTCAAAAAGCTTTGCAGCAGTTTCCGCAGTTTCAAAGCTTTCTTTTCGGGAAAGAATACCATCACAGACGGCTTTAACTGTCATATAAAACAGATTATCAAATGACCAGAATGTATAAAAGCTGATGTCCTGCAAAAGTTCATTTCCACTGTGTATTTCGGAAAGGATCTTTTCCCGTGTCTGATGTATCATTCCTGCTTTTGCAGCCCATTTTTCTGCAAGATGCATATTCCCGCAGGCGGCATAAGTGACTGACATTTCCCTTATGACCTGACCTCTGTAATAACTGTCCGCGCTTTCAGAGAAAATTTCGTTTCCAAGCTCCTCAATTTCCTTGTGGAATCTTACTTTATCCGCATCGTAATACGCAGACATCAGCATCTCCTTTACTCTTATGTCATTTGGCAGCAGATGATATGCTTCCTTCCATATTTCAAGCATTTCAGAATATCTGCCGTCACGGAAAAGTTTTTCGGCTTTATTTTCAAACTCTGCATAGAGCCTGTTTTTATCAACTGCTTCAACACATAAAAGCTCGTCAACGGTAATATCAAAAAACCTTGCAATATCAGGAAGAAGCGTTATATCAGGCATTGTGCTGCCTGTTTCCCACTTGCTGACAGCCTGAAATGTAACACCGAGATAATCAGCGAGTTTTTCCTGAGAAATTCCTTTTTCTTTACGCAGAGCCTTCAATTTTTCCTGCAAGTTATTCATAACTCATTCTCCTTTAAAATGATTTGCAGCTGCTAAGTACATAATAAATCTTTTTCAAAGTAAAAGCAATAACTTATCATTTTAGCTGACAATAGAAAACCTCAACTGTTATTTGAAATATAAATAAAAATCCTGCGAACTTCCTTAAAACAGAAAGTTCGTAGGATAGTGGGTCTTTGTATGTCTTATATTACTCTGTCAGTTTTGGATATGAATTGTTTATTTTGTCAATACATTGATTTAGTCCCAATACAATGTAACAATCTGACTCGCATTTTCTTTTTCAATTTCAGAAATAACGGGATCTCCATTTTCGGATTGACTAATAAGAAATATATGACAATATTCGACCTCATTGCAATCGCAAAAATACCTGATGTCGCTTGGTTCTGTCAGTTCTGATGTTGATACCAGTTCCTTTATTTCACTTATATCCAGATCTGTATTTATCCATAACTGGTCAGCGTAAGTAAATTTTTCTCCGTCTGAGGAGGTCAGCTCATATCCGTAAATCAAAACATAAATTTTGCAGTCAGGGTCATTATCTTTGAGCGTGCTTACAAATCTATGTAAATCAGGTACATCTTCATCATCAAGAGAAAATTTATTATATTCTTTATTCTTTTCATCAAAATATATACTATATTCACTCAGAACAGCATCATTCATATCAAAGCTGTTTGAATTAAATACACTTTCTAAAAAATACATGATCTGATACCTCTATTATTAAATACAAAAAAATTATATTCTCATAAAAGCACAACATCCCATATCTTCAGCCTTGACAAATCCGGCTGATTGATAAAAAGAAATTGTTTTTGGAGTATTATCCGTCATTAACTCCATTTGATAGACTGATGAAAATCGCTCCATGATTTCCCTAAGAAGCTGCGTTCCTATCCCTTTACGCTGATACTCCGGAAAAACCAAAATATCCTGTACAACAACAATGGAAAAACCGTCACCAACAGTACGGATAACACCGACTAATTTATCGCCGTCATACGCACCTAAAGTCAGCAAAGAGTTCTCATATGCTTTTTTTAGCATTTCAGGTTTATCCGTATAATTTGTCCAGCCAACACTGGAATACAGGTTAAGTATTGTATCAAGATCAAACGTATCCAACTCACGAATTATCATATAACTGTTACCTCCGCATTATGTGAGAACCGGCAAATCAAAATCCAATCTGCCAAACTTCCGCAGTATGTCCAGATCGCGTATAATAAAATTACTGCCCCAATAATAGTTTCCGATCGTCTGTTCTGCCACACACCACCTCTTGCCATCAGGATGGGGGTTACTTTGTTCATATGCGTCAAGTTCCTCGGCAGAAAGCAGCTTGAACTCATGTGTACTGAGCAGCAAGTCAATGATAGCATCCAGGTTCATATCCACCGTGTTTCTGCACTCAGGATAATAGCTGCTTTCCGGCGAACCGATAAAATACACCGGAAGCGGCAGCCATGATGGATATGTTGCTGGGTCATATTCTTTAATATTCAATGCTTCCGGATCGTAATCAGGATAACCATGGAGAATAACCTTTCCACATTGTTTGTAACATTCTTTTAAGTCTGCCGCCTTACAGTAAATGCCGCTTTCCTTGTCTGCGTATTTAAGAATGAAATTCACAAGGCGCTTAGTCACTCCAATATCAGCTTCTGCTGCTTTCCCGGAATCGAAATGAAACCATGGCATATGTGCAAAGTCATTATTGCTTGGGATCCCCTGCATCCCCACCCAGCCGTCGTCCAATAAATATGCACCGGAGTCCAGGTATTTGAGGACACCCGCAATTATCCTGCTTTTTATGTCACTTTCGTAATCGCCTGTGGTATCCAGATAATCCAGCGCGATGCATACTGTGTAGGGCGAAGAGTTGGGATTCCAGTTGTTGCACTCAATATTGTATCCGAAGCCTCCGTCTTCATTCTGGTAGCTGGACAGAACCGAAAGGAAATCATCACAGATGCCATTTTCAAAAAGAAATTTCCATTTCGCATAGTCAAGAGGTCTCGCACTGCGAAAAACCAGCTTTCTCAATCTCAAAAATTCATCAAGAGATAATTTTTTCATTTTCATTGTCCTCCGCTAAAAAAAGTTTCGCAAACTCAATATATTTATTGAAATCTATTTCACTAAAGTCAGTCGTATCAACTTTGACAACTTTTCCGCCTACATCAAATTTGTCAAGATTATGACACCATGTATCAAAGGTTTCAAGATCAACATCAAATCCCATTTTATTTACATCACCTCTTTCAGGAGTTTTTTCACGCTCAATAAATCGTTTATGTAAAATTCTTGTATCTCCTGAGAACTTAAATGTCAGCGAATCATAATCGTACTTATCTATCAACTGCCGGATAGTTCCTGCCTCATCTGTTTTTTTAACACCGGCAGGAACAAAGTTACCTTCAATAATAACTGGTAAGCCTGTTTCAAACATTCTTTCCATCACATACATCATTCCATCAAATGTGACTGACGAAAAAATACTGCTTTCATTTCTGTCTGTAACAGAAACATTTTTACACAATGCTTCTTTAAAAGTATCTTTAATTAAGTAAGTTACATTTACAGATTTTGATAATTGCAGTGCAAAAGTAGACTTGCCCGAAGCAAGATAGCCTTCAATTATAATCACTTTTTTATTCATAAAAGCGTCTCCCTTATATAATTTCCAAAGAAAATAAAACCTTAGTAGCTTAAATCAGAATTTAGCGAAACTTTTCTAATCTATATACCTGTTCATCGTCGACAATGTCAACTCCATTTTTATAATCATATCCCATTTTTCTATAAAATTCTACAGCCGTAATCGAGGCAGGAATCTCAATTCGTTTTGCTCTTAAAAAGTATTCGTCCTGTTCAAGTGTTTCAATGATTTTACTTCCTATTCCTTTTCCTTGATACTCAGGCAATACAAAAATGGTTAGTAAAATACTTTCAGTTGTACTTCCCCAATATCCTGCAATAGCACCACACCCAATGATTTGTGAATCATCACAAACAACATACATATGCCCCTCTTTTGCTCTTTCAATTAAAATTTCTGCTGAATGGGAAACTATATTGGCTTCAATGTATTCTTTTGAGTAGTCTTTGCTATTGCTTACTTTTAGAGTTTTAGCAATAACCCCAGACGTTTCTATAGCATCTTCCAGTTGAAATCTTCGTATTTCCATTTTACTTCACCCCTGCAAATTCCGACTTATATTATCAATAATTATACCATGCTAAAGGAAATAAAGCATTGGTAATGTAAATCAGAATTTAATTTATTTTTCATTTTTTATTATGTCAAGCGACTTATCTATAGATTGTTCAAGCTCACTCTCTATACCGTAATACTGCACAAGCTGGATAAGTGCATTTATTGCCTGCTTTATCTCGTCAGCCATATGGTTTCGTGACGGTTCGCCAAGCTTTTGAATTTTTATTCCGCTGCGTTCAAAATGATTTACTTCGCTTGCGACCTCACCGCATTCTTCAAGTATCCGCGCAACTATCTGAAAAGGCTCATTGCCATCAGGAAAACGATTTGTATGCCCTTTAGCCATACGATATAATTTATCCATAAAACCCACCTCTAATTTCCGACTTATATTACCAATCATTATACCATACCAAAGAAAATAAGTCAAATAATGCTCTTAACATCATCGCAATTGACATTTGTAGTATAATATGGTATAATAAATCATCAAAAATGTGTAAGAGAGGGATACTATGATAAAAATAGACCGCAACATGGACGAAGAAAATTTTTCCGGTCAGCGTTTTGAGGACATGGAAATGACGGAAAAATGGGTCACAGCCTGTGATTTTACCAATACCGTAATAATAAATGCGGATATTTACAGATCGGTGTTATGCTCTTCCGATTTCAGCAATGCCGAAATTATCAGGTCATCATTCTGCAAAAAAGTAAATTGTAATTACGCTGTTTTTGAAAATGCTAAAATCACGGATACCAAATTTATTGATGTCACTTTTTTAGAAAGCAATTTCAGAAATGCCGTCTTTGAAAATGTACTTTTTTCTTATTCATTATTTGATGAAAATACAGATTTCACAGGATGCGTCTTTAAAAATGTTGAGTTTAAAAATACAACCTTCGAAGGGATCTTCAATGGAGCGACTTTTTACGATATTACTTTTACAGATGTTAATTTTATTGATAATACCTGGATACAACCTAAAATAAATATCGGTACTCCGGAAAGCCCCAAATACTTATGCAATGAGGAGATCCGACAGTGGATACTAAACGGCGGAGCAAAATAAAACAAAGCTCAGACGGTTCTGAACAGCTTCAAAACCGTCTGAGCTTTTTATACTATACTAAAATTTTTTCACCCAAAGAAAAACTGATACACCACGCCGAACCATTCCCGCACCCAGTAGGTAGGAAGCAGATACATGGACGTCTCCGCCGAAACCGCAGAGGTCTCCAGTCCGTACTTCTGACATATCATCTTCGCCCTTAACTGGTGATAATCATTGGTGACGATGACCGCACCTCCGCTTATGCCGTTTTCCTCCATCTTTTCCATGGAGAAACGTATATTTTCGTCCGTGCTTGTGGACTTGTCCTCCATAATTATCCTGTCAGGGGATATTCCCCTCTCCACAAGGACATTTTTTATGCACTCCGCTTCGGAAATAAGCTCGTCCCCGCCCTGACCTCCGGAAGCGATACAGACAGTCCCCGGATTTTTCTCCAGATACTCATACGCCGCATTTATCCGTCTGTAAAGCATAAGGCTTGGGACGTCTCCCTTGACCCGACAGCCAAGTACTATTACAGTACCGCCGTTTTCCTCCGAAACGGTCGAATCCGCCGTCCTTATCATCAGCACCGAAATAACCACTGCCGCCACAATAAGTACCGCTGCCAGACCTGCGATAACGGAGACAAATATCCTGAGCGATTTGTTATTGCTGATAACCGGATAAAGTCTTCCCCAGAACATGGAGACAAACGCCAGAACCGCACAAAGAGCCATCCCTGCTCCGTTTCCGACGTTTATTATCCCTGTGAAAACGGGAGCAAGGAAAACCAGAAACCCGAAAGCAAAGACTATCCCCAGAATAATTCCGGGGACAGAAACCTTATCAAACACAACCATTACAGAGCTTCCTTAAGAGCCTTTGCAAGCTGATCGGGACAGGATGTTCCCCTGCCGTTACAGCTGATACCCTCCAGTCTTTTTATAGCCTCGTCAACCTTCATACCCTTTACCAGAGCGGATACTCCCTGAGTATTTCCGTTGCAGCCGCCCAGAAACTGAACGCTGTCTATAATGCCGTTGTTCACTTCAATATTTATCATCTTTGAGCATACGCCCGATGTTGTATAACGAATATTCATTTTAACCTCTCCTTATTATTTGGTTATCCTTGCTATACCCGACTTTACAGCCGCGTCTGCAACTGCCTCAGCAATTATATTTGCGATGTTTTTATCAAAAGCGTCGGGAAGAATATACTCCGCACTCAGATTTTCAGGAGAGACCGCTCCTGCTATCGCATAAGCCGCCGCCCGCTTCATTTCCTCGTTAATATCCTTTGCCCTTACCGCAAGAGCTCCCTTGAATACTCCGGGGAAAGCTATTACATTATTTATCTGGTTTGGGAAATCTGAACGTCCCGTTCCCACAACAAACGCCCCTGCTTCTTTGGCAAGATCAGGCATTATCTCCGGAGTGGGATTCGCCATTGCGAAGATTATAGGCTTGTCCGCCATAGAACGAACCATATCCTGTGTAACAAGATTGGGCTTGGAAACTCCGATAAAGGCGTCTGCACCTTTGAGAGCCTCCGCAAGACCTCCCTTACGGTGATCTTTATTTGTAAGCTTAGCCATCTCATAATGGGAGGGATTTTCAAACTCGTCCCCGTCGCATATGATACCCTTAATATCGACCATGATTATATCATCTATTCCCAGGGAAATAAACTGCTTTGCAATAGCACAGCCGGCTGCACCCGCTCCGTTGATGACCAATGTCATGTCCTCGATGTGCTTTCCGCAGACCTTTGCCGCGTTGAGCATAGCCGCCGAAGCAACGATAGCCGTTCCGTGCTGGTCATCATGGAAAACAGGGATGTCCAGTTTTTCTTTAAGTCTCTTCTCTATTTCAAAGCACCTTGGAGCGGAAATATCCTCTAAATTTACCCCTCCGAAGCTGTAGGAGATAAGCTCAATTGTGCGGACGATCTCGTCCACGTCCTTTGAGTTGACGCATATGGGAAAAGCGTCCACCCCTGCAAACTCCTTGAACAGCGCGCATTTACCCTCCATAACAGGCATTGAAGCACGAGGACCTATGTCTCCCAGTCCAAGAACAGCAGTGCCGTCCGTAATTACCGCAACTAGATTTGCACGTCTTGTAAGGTCATAGGACAGGTCTGGATCCTTTTCAATTTCCAGACAGGGTTGTGCTACTCCGGGAGTGTAAGCGTTGGAAAGCTGCTCCCGGTCGTTTACCTCACAGCGGGAGATTACTTCGATCTTGCCCTTCCATTCGTAATGCTTTTTCAGAGATGACTGCATAATATCCATTGTTAAGACTTCCTTTTACTTTTCTTTCTTATTTGCAAGCTTGATTATCCTGTCAATGTTTTCCTTGTCAGTAGTATTGCTTCCAATATGTGTTGGGTGAGCGTTATACAGACCGTGAAAATCTGAACCGCCCGTTACGATAAGATCATGTTTGCCGGTAATATCAAGTATCTGCTTCTGCTGCTCCTCGTTTGCTGTGTAGTGGTAGACCTCTGCGCCGTCGATCTTACCCTTGGCGGCGAGCTCCTCCAGCAGGTCAAGGGAATCGTAATAGACCGGGTGCGCCATTACAGCCACTCCCCTTGAAGAATGGATAAGGTCAAGGACGAAATTCACGTCCGGATATTCCCTTTCAACGATACAAGTACCGTTTTTCAGGTTGAAAAGCTCATTATTTAGCTCCCCGTAAAATTCGGTGGTATATCCGTAGTCTATCAGAGCGTGCATGATATGCTGCTTGAAAATGCTTTTAGAACCGGTAGCGTATTTCATAACGCTTTCGGCGGTTATGGGGTAGAGCTTCATGACATTTTCAACCATTTCCTTTGCACAAGCCTTACGTATTTCACAAGCCTTACGGCAGACACCCTCCAGCCTGTCCGGCTTCTGAGGAGCGTAGCAAAGAATATGTACCTTCCGGCCTCTGATCTTGTCCCATGCGGAAAGCTCCACTCCGGGCAATACCTGGACGCCGTATCTGTCACCCAGTATTTTTGAACGTGAAATAGACGACATTGTATCATGGTCGGTAATGGAAATAAAGTCCACTCCGGTACGTTTAGCCTGCACTATAACGTCTTCGATCCCCAATGAACCATCAGACAGCTTGGTATGGCAATGAAGGTCTCCAACCATATCCATATCCTCCTTAAAATACATTTAATACAATTATATCACATCCGGATATGTCAATGCAATAACATTTTATGAACAAGCAAGGCGGCGCCCTGCACGATTATCTACCCCCACCATTAGTAAATTCAAATAATTTAGTCTGCATAGCCCCCTATCAAGGGGGCAGGAAAGGTAAGCACGCCCCGCTTATTTTTCTTCCGAAAAAGAATCCAGCTTCCAGACACCGTCCTCCTGAACGATCTTTGCGTACATGGGCGGATTGATAATAAACGGAATATCCTGCGGAATTATATAGGAATACACCCTTGCTGTAATGACACCATTATTTTCCTCAGCACTGTCAATATATTTTATGCTGTACACATTCGGAGGACCATCGTAATGATATATGATCCCGTCGATCTCTTTCAGGTCTCCCACAGCACTTATTATATAGTATGAATAAAACTGCTCTGCGAGTGATTCAGTGCAAAACTCCCGCAGTCTTTCCATGACCTCCGCTTTTGTACGGAAGCCATCCTTTTCATATTTATAAAGCCAGAGGTCCGATCCGTACTGCTCGCCAACGGTTTCCGGACTGTAATCATACAGACCGCCTATAAATTTACCGTATTTTTTGAATACCTCATCGGCAATCTTTGCGTAGCCTGTCGGTTCGGGGTAAGGCTCGGAGTACCCCTCAAACCGAAGATTCTCCCTGTCAAAGGTGAAATTCCGCTTAATAAATTGTTCCATGTCTCCTCCCCAAAGGATACCTGGCGCAGAATAGGAAACAAATTCATTTCCCTCGTTCCCGAAGCAGGTCAGCATGGTGTAGTCGATGCCATCCTGCTTTTCGCCGTCAAGATACCATTCCCCCTGACGAAATTTCCCGTCAACAATAAAATATGTATCGTAAGTGAGGGTCGCATCTTCACGGGGGAGCGAAAAACAGAACGGCACATCAATATCATAGAATCTCGGATATAAAGATGAATCACGGTCATTGTAACGGTTATAAAGATGGTTCAGGTCTTTGTCTGAGATTTCCATGCTGTCGGTAATGCCGTTTTCGTCCGCGGCGCAAAGAGTAAAGGTTTTATTTTTTTCTCTTGCAGCATAGAGCGTATACCCGCCGCCTGTTTCCTGATCTGTATATACAATTCCCCTGATCGAATGTACATCCGCGCCGTAAACCTGTTCTTCTGTAAAATATTCAGGAATATCATGTCCCTCATAAGGCTTTGACAACTGCTTCCGGCTTGTTTCATAGACGGCGTTATGTCCATATATTGAATAGCAGAAATCATACCCGTAAAGCTCATATTCATTATATCCATAGGTGTATATTTCGAGGATCTCCTCGCCATTTTCCGCAAGAGAATCAAGGAACTCTTTCCCCCGGTACACATGGGCTTCAAAATCCTCACGGGAAATTTCCTCACAGGCAAACTGACGAAAAACCCCGTCTGAACACAGAACAAAGGGATATTCTCTGCCGTGGAATTTTCTTTCACAGTAAAAAACGTTATTGTGGAACTTGTAGGATTCGCTGCCCTCAATATCAAACACCTTTTCCGGCATTCCGTTTTCAAAGCTGTAAATCTCAAAGTCATAACCTGTATTTCCGCTTAATGTATTGATTATCAGAAACCTGTACTCACCTGCGTTTATAACTTTTGCAGCGTTTGCCATACATCTTCCAAGAATCTTATATTCGCTGCCGTCTATGTAGACAAGAAACCCGCTGTCCACATACATTGAAGGATTATAATTGAGACTTATCAGATACTCATATTCGCCGTCCCGGTCAAAATCGTACCCTCCTCCATAAAGAAAGTCTATTTTATTTCCGGCAACAAGCGTTCGGCGAACCTCAGCCTCATCAACATCGGGATGACTGTCTATCTCACTTTGAATAAATTCTTCGAGTTCACTTTTAACCTGCTCATCTGCAAAGCATATCTCCCTTGCATATTCAAGAACTTCTTTATGGTAAAATCTTTCTTCGGATTCCGTCCAGAAATCATCATAAAAACTACAATCCGGAATGTCAAACGGCTCGTCCGAAGGTATAGGCTTCATGAATATCCTATCGTCGGTGGTTTTTGTGTCGGAAAGAAACTCCGTTTCAGTGATAACAGGCTCTGTACGGGCTGAACTGGTTTCAGATACAGTAACGCTTTGTGATCCCTCAATGCCTTCCTCCTGCCGCCCGTCGCAGGAACAAAGAAGCAGATATACCATTAATAACAATGCAATTTTTTTCATAGTGATCCCCCTGAATAATTTTCCTGAGCAAATTTTTCTGCTCTAAAGTAAATTATACTTTATTTTACATCTGTACGCAATTACAGAGAGATTACAAATGTTTACAATATGGTAACAAAAGACTACCACATTAATCATACAAATTTATCCAGAAACCATACATCCTTAACGGAAAACTCCCGTCCGTTAAGGTATTCCAGACATCCCCCATCAGTAGAAAAACTGAACCGGAGCTTGTACGAATATAAAGCCTGTGTCTTTACTTTATATTCTTTATTTATCCTGTTTATTCCATATTTGCCGTCTCCAAGCAGCGGACATCCGATATGAGCCATATGTGCACGTATCTGATGGGTACGTCCTGTGCCAAGCTTTATTTCAAGGAGTGCAAGCCTGTCGTTGGATCTCAAAACAGTATATTCTGTAATGATGGTCTTATTTGAGGATGTTTTCCTGTCAGTGACCCGGACGGTATTTTCTTCGGAGTTTTTTTCCAGATAGGCAGTCAGAACGTCATGCTTTTTTGGAGGGACACCCACTGTCACGCATAGATACAGCTTTTCGATCTCCCTGTCCCGTATTTTCTGATTGAGCACCCTCAGGGATTCCGCATTTTTGGCAGCAATAACGATCCCTCCCGTGTTACGGTCAAGACGGTTGCACAGAGACGGCGCAAAGCTGTTCTCCGCCTCCGGATCGTACTCTCCCTTATCGTATAGATACCGTTTCACGCGGTTGATGAGAGTATCCACCGAATTTTCGTTATCCTCATGAACGACAAGTCCGTTCTTTTTATCAATAAGCAGGATATTTTCGTCCTCATAAACGATATTAAGTGCTGAGGACACCGAAAGAAACTCTGTATCGGGAGCATCGTCAAAAAACTCGTCATTAATGTACATCCGGACAGTGTCACCCTCAGAAAGCCGTGTGGAGATCTCCGCCCGCTTTCCGTTGATCTTTATCCGCTTGTTACGTATGGCTTTGTACATCATGCTCTGGGGCAGACGGGGTACTGTTTTCTGCACAAATTTGTCAAGACGCTGGTTGGCGTCGTTTGCATTTATTATAAACTCTTTCACGATAAGTCCTCTTTCTGCGGTAACAAATTTTACAAAATTATTAATTATCATTATATCATAAATTTTTTCTGAAAAACACCTTTTCAAATTAATTTTTTTGTAGTATAATATAAGAAACGTTTGTTTTCTAACGTATTGGGATTAAAAAATATAAAAAGGGGTATAAACATGGCTGCTAAATCAAGTGATCCATCCAAAACATCCAGACCAAAGAAAGACCCGGAGGGACTTCATGAAGGACATCGTGAAAGACTTAAAAGACGCTTTCGGGAAGCAGACAGCTTTGACGGATTTGAGGAACATCAGATACTTGAACTTCTTCTGTTCTATTCAATTCCGAGAATTGATACTAACGAGATAGCACACGTGCTTCTTAACAGATTCGGCAGTCTTGCCGGCGTATTTGACGCAGACTACGACGAGCTTATCAAAATGAAGTACATCACCGAAAATACTGCTACACTGCTGAAAATGATACCCAAATTTATGAGCGTATACTATAAAGCCAAAAATAAGGACACAGTATATAATGATAACAAGCTGCTTAAGGATATGTTCAAAGCACGTCTTGTTGGACTTGACCATGAGGAGCTTTGGGTCGCCTGCTTTAACAGTAAGCTTGAACTGATAACCAGTGAATGTATATGCAGCGGATCTGTCAACGGCGCAACAATAAATATGCGTAAGCTTATGGAGGTCGTTCTCAAATCAAACGCAGTGAGCATTGCCATCGCGCATAACCACCCTCAGGGAGAGCCCAAGCCATCCAACGAGGATATAGCCACTACACGAACGATCAAATATAACATGGAAAGCATTGGTGTGGAGCTTCTTGACCACATCATTGTAGGTGAAAGCGATACAATTTCGCTCAGATTCAGCCCTCATATGTTCTGGGATTAAGGCTGCATTGAAATAAGATCATATATATTTTTGAAAGGAAGGTGTCTCCCGGCTGTCTGAACGTGCACGGGAATTGCTGTATGGATAAATTCAAGCTGGTATCCGAATATACCCCCTCCGGAGATCAGCCGCAGGCTGTGGACAGGCTTGTGGAGGGTCTTGACAAGGGTGTAAAGGAACAAACCCTTATGGGAGTTACAGGCTCGGGAAAAACCTTTACCATGGCAAACGTTATTGCAAGGGTGAACCGTCCTACTTTAGTCCTTGCTCACAATAAAATTCTTGCTGCACAGCTCTGCTCGGAGTTCCGGGAATTCTTTCCGGAAAACGCAGTAGAGTATTTCGTTTCCTACTACGATTACTACCAGCCGGAAGCATATGTCCCATCCACTGACAGTTATATCGAAAAGGATTCCTCCGTAAACGATGAGATAGACAAGCTCCGTCACTCCGCTACCCTTGCACTTGCGGAAAGACGTGACGTTATTATCGTTGCCTCGGTCTCCTGCATATATTCTCTTGGCTCTCCTATTGATTACCGTACTATGGTCATTTCTCTGAGACAGGGTATGGAGCTTTCCCGGGACGAGCTTCTTGCACGGCTTGTGGGGATACAGTACGAGCGAAACGACGTAAACTTCGTCCGGAACAAATTCCGCGTCCGGGGAGATGTGGTGGAGATATTCCCTGCCGGTTCAACGGAAAATGCCGTCCGGGTGGAATTTTTCGGAGACGAAATAGACAGGCTCACCGAGTTCAAGGCTCTAACCGGAGAAGTCATCGCTACCCTTTCCCATGCGGCAATTTACCCTGCCTCCCACTATGTTATTTCCCGGGACAAAATGCATGACGCCATTGAAGAGATCGAACGGGAGCTTGACGAAAGGATAAAATATTTCAAGGAAAACGATATGCTTATTGAAGCTCAGAGGATCGAGCAGCGGACAAGATATGACGTGGAAATGCTGCAGGAGATCGGCTTCTGCAAGGGCATAGAAAACTACTCCCGGATACTTGCAGGACGCGCCCCGGGAAGCGTACCCTACACCCTCCTTGACCACTTTCCTGAGGACTATCTCCTTATCGTGGACGAGAGCCATGTTTCCCTGCCCCAGGTCCGTGCCATGAGCGCAGGAGACCGTGGCAGAAAAACCACTCTTATCGAATATGGTTTCCGTCTGCCGTCTGCCTTTGATAACCGTCCCCTGACCTTTGACGAGTTTTACGACAAAGTAAATCAGGCGATCTTCGTTTCCGCCACCCCCGGTCCTTTTGAGCATGAGCACTCCGCACAGATAGTGGAGCAGGTAATACGTCCAACGGGACTTGTTGACCCGGAGATCATCGTCAAGCCGGTAGAGGGACAGATCGACGACCTGCTCCTTGAGATAAACGAAAGAACGCAGAAAAACGAACGCGTCCTTGTCACCACCCTTACAAAGAAAATGGCGGAGGACCTGACTGCTTATCTCGAAAGAGCGGGAGTTCGTGTCCGCTATATGCACTATGACATTGACACCATTGAGCGTATGGAAATTATCCGTGATCTCCGTCTGGGAGAGTTTGACGTTCTGGTGGGAATCAATCTGCTTCGTGAAGGTCTGGATATTCCGGAGGTATCCCTTGTTGCCATTCTGGACGCTGACAAGGAAGGCTTCCTGCGATCGGAAAGCTCCCTTATCCAGACAATAGGACGTGCAGCGAGAAACTCCCACGGTCAGGTAATAATGTATGCGGACTCCGTTACAAGGTCCATGGAAAACGCCATCATGGAGACTGAACGCCGCCGGAAGCTCCAGCTTGATTACAACGAAGCCCATGGTATCGTTCCTCAGACTATTATCAAGGATGTCCGTGATGTAATTGAAATTTCCACAAAGGCTGAGACCGACGAAAAGACCTCCAAGACCAGACAGAAGCATATGTCTATGGAAGAGCGGGAAGCTCTTATCAAGAAGCTTACCGAGGAAATGAAGAATGCGGCAAAAATACTTGAATTTGAACACGCAGCATACCTCCGCGACAGGATAAACGAGTTAAAGGAAGGCGGCAAGCCGAAAAGAGCGCTTCCAAAAAAGCGATAAAAATATTCTATCCTCTAACCTCTGACTTCTAATCTCTAAAAGGGAAGGAAAATAAAAATGGCTAACGATAAAATTATAATCAAAGGTGCAAGAGAACATAATCTGAAAAACATTGATATTGAAATTCCAAGGGACAAGCTTGTTGTTATGACCGGACTTTCCGGCTCGGGAAAATCCTCTCTGGCGTTCGACACCATCTATGCGGACGGTCAGAGACGGTACGTGGAGAGCCTCTCATCTTACGCAAGAATGTTTCTGGGACAGATGGAAAAGCCGGACGTGGACAGCATAGAGGGACTTTCCCCTGCTATTTCAATTGACCAGAAGACTACCTCGAAGAATCCCCGTTCTACCGTTGGAACAGTCACTGAGATATACGACTATTTCAGACTTCTCTACGCAAGGATAGGTATCCCCCACTGTCCTGTCTGCGGACGTGAGATAAAACAGCAGACCGTTGACCAGATCGTGGATCAAATCATGGAAATGAAAGAGGGTACTAAAATTCAGCTTCTTGCTCCAATTATAAGAGGACGCAAGGGCGAACACACCAAGGAGATCGAACGCGCCAGAAAAGCGGGATATGTCCGTATCCGTGCGGATGGCATCATTTATGACCTGTCCGAGGAAATAAAACTGGAGAAAAACAAGAAGCACAGCATTGAGATCGTTATCGACCGTCTTGTAATAAAGGAGGGTATTGAAAACCGTCTTGCGGACAGCGTGGAGACAGTCTCCGCAATTTCAGGAGGACTTGTTATCGTGGACGTTATCGACGGCGAGGAAATACTTTTCTCCCAGAATTACGCCTGCCCGGAGCATAATATCTCCATAGAGGAGCTTGCTCCCCGTATGTTCTCCTTTAACAATCCTTTCGGTGCTTGTGAAAAGTGTACCGGTCTTGGAGTGTTCAGAAAAATTGACCCAGATCTGATAATCCCAAACAAGGATCTTTCCATAAATCAGGGAGCAATAAAGGCTATCGGCTGGGCTACCACCGATGAAAATTCCATCGCCATGATGTATTTCAAGGGCATAGCCGATCATTATGGAATTTCCCTTGACACTCCCGTAAAAGATCTTCCCAAAGAAGTAGTGGACGCTGTTCTCTATGGCACAAACGGAGAAAAGCTCAAGCTATACCGCGCCACCGAATACGGCGGAGGTGTCTATAATCAGCCATTTGAGGGGATCATCCCCAACATGGAAAGACGTTACCGGGAAAGCAATTCCGAGTACAGCAAGGGAGAAATTGAGGAGTGCATGACCGAAAGTCCCTGTCCTGAATGTCACGGACACAGGCTTAAAAAGGAAAGCCTTGCTGTCACTGTGGGGGACAAAAATATTTCTCAGCTTTGTGAGTTCTCTGTTGTGGACTGTATGGACTTCATAAACGGTCTGGAGCTTTCCGAAAGAGACCGGATGATAAGCGGACAGATACTTAAAGAAATAAAATCCAGACTTGGCTTCCTGCAAAGCGTGGGACTTGAATACCTGACCCTGTCCCGTTCCTCCGGAACTCTGAGCGGCGGAGAAAGTCAGCGTATCCGTCTGGCAACTCAGATAGGCTCGTCCCTTATGGGGGTGCTGTACATTCTTGACGAACCCTCCATCGGTCTGCACCAGAGGGACAACGACAAGCTTATCGCCACTCTGAAAAGACTTCGCGACCTTGGCAACACCCTCATTGTGGTAGAGCATGACGAGGACACTATGTACAGTGCAGATTTCATTGTGGACATAGGGCCATATGCAGGAATCCACGGCGGAGAGGTAGTTTGCTGCGGAACGGTGGATGACATAAAATCCTGTGAACGCTCTATTACCGGACAGTATCTCAGCGGAAAGAGGTACATCCCCATTCCGGAAAAAAGACGGCAGGGCAACGGTCTCACTCTGGAAGTGAAGAAAGCGGCGGAGCATAACCTGAAAAATATAAACGTTTCCATACCACTTGGAACATTCACCTGTGTTACAGGAGTTTCCGGTTCGGGAAAATCCTCACTTGTAAATGAGATAATCTACAAGAACCTTGCAGGACGTCTCAATCGTGCGAAGATACGTCCCGGAAAGTTCGGAAGCATGGATGGTATCGACAATCTTGACAAGGTCATCGCCATAGACCAGTCCCCTATCGGAAGAACTCCCCGTTCAAATCCTGCCACGTACACAGGACTTTTCACCGACATCCGCGAGCTTTTCGCAGGAACTAACGACGCTAAAATGAAAGGCTACACCAGCGGACGTTTCTCCTTCAATGTAAAGGGCGGACGCTGCGAAGCCTGCGAGGGAGACGGAATCATCAAAATAGAAATGCACTTCCTGCCGGATATATACGTCCCCTGCGAAGTCTGCAAGGGAAAACGCTACAATCGTGAAACTCTTGACATCCACTACAAGGGAAAATCCATTTACGATGTCCTTGAAATGACAGTGGACGAGGGCGTGGAGTTTTTCGCAAATCTCCCCAAAATAGCCCGCCGACTGCAAACCCTCCAGGACGTGGGTCTTGGATATATAAAAATCGGACAGCCTGCCACCACACTTTCCGGAGGCGAGGCACAGAGAGTAAAGCTTGCAACAGAGCTTTCCAAGCGTTCCACAGGAAAGACTATCTATATTCTGGACGAGCCTACAACCGGACTTCACACAGCGGACGTCCACAAGCTTACAGAGGTCCTGCAGAAGCTTGTAGACGCAGGAAACACCGTCCTTGTTATCGAGCACAATCTTGACGTTATAAAATGCGCAGACTACATCATCGACCTTGGTCCCGAAGGAGGCGCAAACGGCGGAAACGTAGTAAAATGCGGCACTCCCGAGGACATTGCCGCCTGCGAAGAATCCTATACCGGACAATATCTGAAAAAGCTTATCGCGCCTAAGAAGTCAAAAAAGGCATCTAAATCAAAATAAATAAACAGAGGATAGAAAGCCGTTTCATGCTCTCTATCCTCTTTTTATCTATGCTCTGAAAGCACATATCTTTTCAAAATCCAGCACGCCCCCGAAAATGTCAAGAGCGCTCCCCACAGTGAAATCCAGCTTGCCGCGCCCAAGCTCTTTCAGCACGTCAAGATCGTCATATGAGCCGATACCTCCCGCATAGGTCACGGGGATGCCGTCCCATGAGCCAAGAAGCTCCGCAAGAGGCTTTTCCACTCCCCTTGCCCTGCCCTCCACATCAACAGCGTGGATAAGGAACTCGTCACAGTATCCCGCAAGCATATCAAGAGCCGTCTCATCAAGCTTCACATCGGTGAATTTCTGCCAGCGGTCGGTGACAATGTAATAGCCGTCCTCTTTTTTGCGGCAGGACAGATCTAATACAAGATGATCTTTTCCGACTGCGGAAACAAGCTTTTTCAGATTTTCGTAATTGACAAGACCGTCCCTGAAAACATAGGATGTCACTATTACGTGGGAAGCCCCTCTGTTTAAAAAGTCTGCGGCATTTTCCGAAGTTATCCCTCCGCCAACCTGCAAGCCTCCCGGAAATTCCTCCAGAGCCGCAAAGGCCTGACTGCGGTCTGCTTCGTAGAACTCCAAACCGACAGCATTCAGCAGAATGATATGTCCTCCGCTTATACCCTTGCTGCGGTAAAGTCCTGCGTAAAACTCCGCGCCTTTATCGCTGACGAAGTTTTCGTCGGCGTGGTTGTTTTTATCCGCCAGACTTCCCCCTACTATCTGCTTTACCTTTCCATTATGTATATCAATACATGGTCTGAAACGCATTTATGATACCTCCTAACAACTGAACCAAATGAAAATTTAACATACCAATACATACCGCATAGGTGTTCCCATACATTGTTCAGTTTCTACGATTGCCATATTATCTGCAACAATTATCGCCGCCATCCCATTGCCCAAAACAAGACTTAACGCTTCGCTCAACTGGCATATTTTTTTATCCAACGTCGGATTATAGGCGATAATGTACCACTGCTTTGATGGACTATACTTTTCTGCTATTTTAACTATTTCATCATAGTATAATTTATTTCCACTTAATTTTATCTTATCTTTTATTAAATAATCATCAGCACTATGACAAAAACGTCCTATTCCGGTTTGTCGCTTTATACTGCTTAATTCAAACAATAATCTATCCCGTTTGTTTTTAATAATGAATTGTTTAATAAATTTCTTTTCGATTTCGTTATTCATAATTTTTCTCCGCAAAATCAATCATTATTACTTATTATTGTGCCATTTCATTAAATGATAGTCAGATACATCATCTTTAAAGCCCAATGATTTGTATAGGCTATAGCCGTCCTCTGTAGCTTTAAGTTCTATCAAGCTAAGGTTCTTATCAACTGCGTCACTCAATAACATTTTCATCAAACATCTGGCATATCCGTTGTGACGATAATTCGGTTTGGTGTATACATTAAGCACCGTACCAGTTTTACCGGTGATAAAGGCTGGGCTCATTGGCTTTTCTATAACAAGCAAAAGGGCGCACGCAACAATTTCCTGTTCATTTCTCGCAACATATGCAGTAATGTCATTATTCAAATGCTTTACAAAATAGTCCGGAAGATTGGTTTTAATGGACACCAAAGCACCGTTATCCATTGTCCCGCCATCTTCCTCCAAATAAGCTATTCTTAAAGTCACCAATTCGCTGATATCACCTATTGCCGCTTTTTCAAAAATCATACTCCACCTCTGAAAATTTTGACTTGGTCTACATATCTATCCATTGTATAAAAGCGGTTTTATCTGTACAATTATATCCTGCATTTTTATAAAAGTCCAATGTTTTTTGCTCCTTTGAACCCGTAA
>JAFLUJ010000056.1 GCA_022511485.1 Oscillospiraceae bacterium
ATCTTTTGATAGTTCTTATGATCTTGTTCTGCATCATCTTGAAAAATCCCTTCACCGCAGAAGTGACGATGAATTTCATATATTTTGTATGATACAGATGAGTTTCCACCACCTGATGATCTCCCATAAATATCAGAAAATCTATCAGACCGGGACATCTTACCTCACAGCCCTCGCTTTCGAGGAACTTCTGAAGCTCGTTATTGCCCAGCGGTGAATACTTTATAAAGATCTCCCCGACTATTCCCACCTTTATCTTATCCGGATCGGGAGTATAAGGGATCTTTTCAAAATCCTTAAGTATCTCCGCCGAGATCCTGTCAAAGGCAGTAAAACTGAATTTTATCTCAACAAGGCGGTCGATCCACTTGCTGATCAGCCTGTCGCAGTCGCCCTTATTGTTTTCATAGGGACGGACCTGATTTGCCAGAAGCATAAGCAGGTCTGCATAACAGATGCCTACGATAAACTGTGCAAGCATACTTGCGGTGAAGTGGAATCCGGGATTTTTCTCCAGACCTGCAAGGTTCAGGGAGATGACCGGAACCTGCTCCATACCACAGCGTTTGAGAGCCTTGCGGATAAGGTGTATGTAATTTGAGGCGCGGCAGCCGCCTCCTGTCTGGATCATCATCAGTGCAGTCTTATTGACATCGTACTCCCCTGATTTCAGGGCGTCCATAAACTGACCTATACACAGCAGCGCCGGATAACAGGTGTCATTATGTACGTTTTCCAGACCCTCGTCAATTATTTTTCTGCCAATACTTGTAAGAAGCTTTACCTTATAACCGTGGTTATTGAAAATTCTTTCCAGCATGGTGAAGTGAATCGGGAGCATATTAGGGATAAGTATTGTGTACTCCCTGCGCATTTCCTCCGTAAAAAGCAAACGCCCCTGCTCGTTATATATCAGTTCAGCCATAAATAAAGTTAAGCTCCTCTATGTATTTCTGAATATATTATATCATATAAAAAAAATAATTTCAAGTGTTTTTTCAAAACTTATGTCTTTATATTCAATATCGGCATAATGACGGAAAAGTTTAGAGATTTTACATAAAATTAACATTTCGCCTAACAAAAGTTAAAACGGACACCTGACGATGTCCGCTTTTCTTTAAAAATATTTTAAGAGAGAGTTGGGGGGTCTGTTTACTTATTTAATGCTTGATTATATTATATACTGCGAACACAAGATTTTCAATTAATAAATTTCAGATGTTTTCATATAAAAATTAGATATTGCTCGTACAGAATAGTCGTTTTGACACAAAATCATACTTATTTTTTGTTAAGTGTGCCAAAGCTATATCAGCAAATCCTATATGAATATGCAGAAACTTAAAATCCGAGCTCTTCATTGACAAGAATTACCTTTATTCTGTCCTTGATACGCTGCTGTGCGGTCACAACATAGGAACAGCAGATACGACTGTCGCTTTTGCAGCCGTCTGTGATCCCGCCATTGCCGGAAGCCAATGCCATACATTCTCCCTTGCTTTTGCAGTAGGTCTCACAACCAAGTCTGGCAGTATTCATAGGCGCAGCAAAACGCTTTACCCGAAGCACCGCATTATCAAGGGTCTTAACGACCTTGTTCCGTCCCGCGACAACGATGACCGACTTTGGACCGAAGCATATTGCTGCGACCCGGTTGCTGTTTCCGTCCACATTGTAAAGCTCTCCGTTTTCAGTGACAGCATTTGAGCTTGTGAGATATGTATCCGCCGAAAAAGCGGCTCTGTAAATTGCTTCTGCCTCCTCAGGGGATTTTCCCGCTCTGTCGAGGAAATTGTACTTTCCGGAGCGAAGAAACTCCATCGCCCCTATCTCCGCAAGGGAGACCGATCCGCCGCAGGAAACTGTTTCGCCGTCTGTAAGAAGACTTTTTATGATGTCCAGCGCCTCTGCCTTTGTCTCTGCGATAAAGGGTTTCATATTATTTGCGGAAAGATTTTCAGCAGTCCGCTCAAGGATCTTACGGTAAACCGATTCTTTAAATTCTGACATAATAATACCTCCTAAAAAGCCGATAAGTATGTATGACTTGTGACGTCATTTTTAATTTTTAATTATTATATCATATATTATTTAAAAAATAAATCCTCTTTATAACTTTTTGTATGAATAACTAAATAAATGATTAAAATTTTGTGAAGTCCTTATAATACTGTTCCCAAGTCAAATGATTGCAAAGTCAATTATTTGACTTGCCGCCTTAACAGGCGGCTGCCAAAACCTATGGTTTTGGCAGGAAAGTATTGAACGACTTCCTTGGCGGCTGCGCCGCCCGCCGTATACATTGTATACGGCGAATCAAAACATTGACTTTGTCAATGTTTTGGTATAAAAAAGGAAGTTTGCATCATCGCTAAATTATGATTTACCTGACAACCACGCCGCCCTGCCGTCACAAAAGCAGGAAAATTTCATACTATGAAGTAAAATCATTTATATGGAGCTGATGAAATGAATTGTCTCACCTGTTTTCTCGGCGGAAGCTCGCCTACAGGCTTCCGCACACATTTTGACGAAATGATAAACGACACCCGCTATTATACCTACATAATAAAAGGCGGACCCGGAACGGGAAAATCCTCTCTTATGAAGCGCCTTGCAGAGGCGTTTCCGGACGAGGACAAAGAAATCTACCACTGTTCAAGCGACCCCGATTCTCTGGACGCAGTAGTCTTTCTGAAACACAAGGTCATATTTGTCGACGGAACTGCTCCCCATTGCTTTGACCCCGAGTATCCGGGAGCAGTGCAGCAGATACTGAATCTGGGAGAGTTCTGGGACGCGCGCCGTCTGAAAAAGAACAAAGAGGGAGTTATGTCAACAACTGCGGATTACCTCCAGCATCACGCACGCTGCCGCCGATATATAACCGCACTTTCTGAAGTAACGGGAGATACGGCTCAGATAGGACGAAGCGCTCTCAGCGAGGAAAAGCTGGACGGCTTTGTAAACCGTCTTGCCAAGAAGATACTGCCCAGAAGATCCTCCGCTGAGGAGGGAAAGCTGCAATACCGTCAGCTTTCGGCAATAACCCCCCGGGGATACCACACCTATATTCCCGAAGGCTATACCGCATATCTTCTCAGCGACAGGCTCTATGCCGGCTCGGAAAGATTCCTGCGCAGGCTTGCGGACATCGCCTGCAAAAAGGGATACACCGTCAGCGTCAGCGTGTGCACGCTGCATAATACGGAAAAATTTGAGCATATCCTTATCCCGGAGCTGAAGCTTGCATTTTTAACATCGAATCCGATAAACGAGCTTACACTTCCGGAAAAGCAGATCATAAATTTCCGTCGTTTTTATGATAAAAAGACCGTTTCCGCCAAAAAGCTGAGGATACGCTTCAACGAAGCCGCAGCAAAAAATCTTCTTGATGAAGCAGTTTCTTCTCTTGTAAATGCAAAATCAGAGCACGATAAGCTTGAACAGTATTTTATCGACGCAGTTGATTTTGACGGCGTAAACCGTCTATGCTACAGCCTTATCTCACAGATCAAGGCGGAATGAAATAAATATGGCTGCCCGCCATTAAACCGGTGCGGCAGCCAATTAATTTACATTCTCATAGAAGAACCGCCCCCTATGCAGACTCGGGGACGGCTTTCTAAATGGAGCTATCTATCGGATTTGAACCGACGACCTCATCCTTACCAAGGATGTGCTCTACCACCTGAGCTAAGATAGCGCGCTCTTCACGCATTGTTTATTATATCCCTTTTCATATGTTTTGTCAAGTGATTTTTATAATTTTTTTTGGAACTGAATAAAAATATGGAATTTACACCATAATTCAGGTGAAAAATCTGTACATATTATGAAATGGAAGTGCTATCATGAAAGATAAGATCATGAAAAAACAAGCGGAACTTGCGCTGCTCCTTGGAATGGCAGCATCAGTATTCTGCGCGGGATTCTGCGGATTTGCAGAGGACTACAGCGATATTACAGATACGGTTTTCCGTCTGCATATCCTCGCTAATTCGGACAGCGAAGCCGACCAGCAGCTAAAGCTTAAGGTCCGGGACGCCGTCCTCGAAAACTGCTCATACATTTTTGAGGATACCGGCTCTGCCGGGGAAGCCGCCGCAGCCGCAGAGAAACACATGGAGGAGATACAAAGTATCGCCGAACAGGTCATCTCCGAAAACGGAGCGGACTATCCTGTCAGATGCCGGATCACCGAAATGGAGTTCGACAAACGGGTCTACGACAGCATAACAATGCCTGCCGGAAATTACTTAGCTCTCAGGATAACCATAGGAAATGCGGAGGGAAAAAACTGGTGGTGCGTTATGTTTCCGCCTCTTTGCCTTCCCGCCGTCACAAATACGGACGAGTTTTTAGAGGAGCTGGACGGCGTTTTTACTGAGGAGGAGCTTGATATGCTCAGGAATCCGGAAAATTACGAGTGCAGATTCTATTTTCTGGAACTATATGAAAAAATAAGGAATAAAATTTGTGCATAAAGTACACTTATGTAAACAAAATCCCCCAAACAACCGTTAAATATTACGTGTTTTAATAAAATTATTATAATTAACTAAAAAATAAGTTGTTTTTTTGTGTACTAATTTTTTTAAATCTACTTGTGAAATCCTTAAAAATATGGTATAATTTTTTTGTATTCGGATATATGGGATCTTTATACCGTTTTCAACCCCAAAGCTGCGGAAACGGAACAGATACAAATCCAGATCCTGCACCGAAAACCAACTATCTGATATTTGGAGGTATTCACAATGGATGGAACCGGATTTCTCAAAACAGTAAGAGTGGGCGGATTCGATAAGAAGGACGTTCTGGCTTATGTTGACGACCTGAACAGCAAGATCTATGCACTTCAGGCGGAGCTTGATGAAAAAGTCGCACTTCTGGAAGATGCAGGAGGAGGCGGAGGCGCCGGTGTCGACACAAGCAAATATGAGGAGCTTCTTGCTGCCGATAAGGCTAAGATAACCGAGCTTCAGACAAACAATGATTCCCTCAAGAATCAGATGAAATCCTTAGAAGACGATATAGCCGAAAAGGATAAGGAAATAGAAGCGCTGAAAGCACAGAACGCAGAGCTTGAAGACCAGCTCCAGGAAGCTAAGAACAAGGCTGCAACATCTACAGGCGAAAGCAGCGCAATGGATCTCAGCAATGTATTTATCGAGGCTCAGAAAACTGCCAACACCATCGTTATGCAGGCTAAGGAAAATGCTCGTAAAATGGACGAGGATGCCAAGAAGCTTGCTAATCAGGTGGTTGACGACGCTAACGGCAAGGCATCCACTATCGTTAAGAGCGCTGACGAAAAAGCTTCAAGGATACTTTCAGACGCAGAGGACAAGAGCTCCGAGATGCGTGCTGCCGCAGACAAGATCAAGAAGGAAGTTACAGAGGAGATCGCAGAGATCGACGAGAACGTTATCAAGCTCAAGGAAGTTCTGGAGATGTTCTCCAGCGAGAGCCTTGCGCGTCTTAACGATGCAAAGAGCCAGCTTGACAATGTTCAGAGCTCAATAAAGGGTATCCGTATTTCCTCCAAGCCCGCACCTGCGGCTAAACCTGCTCCCGCACCTACTCCTGCTCCAGCTCCCGCAGCACCTCAGCCGGCAGCTGCTCCTAAGGCAGAAGCAGCACCCACAGCTGCACCACAGGCACAGCCTGCACCTCAGCCTCAACCACAGCCACAGGCCGTTCCTAAGCCCGCTAAGCCAGCATTTGCCGGATTTGATATGAGCGAGCTTGAAAGCCTTACAAAGGCTGCCGAGGCAGAAGCTAACGCAGAAGCAGATTTTGACTTAGGCGGAATAAATCTTTAAGGATATATGATCTATGGCGGAAGTTTACGAGATCAATGTTACCGAACTGCGGGACTGCTGTGAAAAGCTTCGTGTCGGAGACAAGGTACTGTTGAGCGGATACATATATACTGCACGGGATGCGGCTCATAAACGGTTTGATGCACTCCTTGACAAGGGTGAGGAATTGCCCTTTGAAATAAAGGACAGCGTTATCTATTATGCCGGACCTACTCCTGCACCTGAGGGAAAACCAATAGGCTCATGCGGTCCTACGACCTCCGGAAGAATGGACAAATTTGCTCCAAGACTGCTTGACACAGGGCTTTGCGGAATGATCGGCAAAGGAGAACGCAGTCAGGATGTACAGGATGCCGTTGTCCGTAATAAGGGAGTATACCTGTGTGCCATCGGAGGCGCAGGAGCTCTTGCGGCAAGCTGTATCAAAAGCTGTGAAGTGATCGCCTTTGAGGATCTTGGCTGCGAGTCGGTGAAAAAGCTCCTGCTTGAAAAATTTCCTGCTACCGTTGCCAATGACTGTCATGGCGGAGACATTTTCACCCTTGGCAGAGATCAGTACAAGGCGGTATGAACCGGGGATATTCAGGAGAACAATGCAGACAAAGAACGTCTCGGTCAGCAGTGTTTTCAGGAAAACGCCGCATTGAGTTTTTACCTTAAAGTTAGTGTCCGGCGCCAGTGTGTTTTCCGGGAATATAGGGATATATCGCAAAAAATTGACAGTGTGCAAGTTGATTTTAAACAATCAAACATTATCGCAAATGCAATTATAAAGGGGTTAAGGCATTGTTGTGCTTTGACCCCTTAAATATTATGTGTGCATTTTTGCATTATTTTTTACTGACAAGATAACCAAAAGTATTTGTAAAAACTTGTTTTTATTTACAAAAAATAAAAATCTCATATTAATATTTTTAAAATTCCTTGACAAAAATCCCGATTAAAGGTACAATAATAGTGTACATAAGTGTATGTAGTACCCTATGTCCGTCAAATTGATGGGAAGCCAAGGTGGGAAGTCAAGGTGGGAAGTCGATGAGCCGTAAGGGTTCGGAATTTAATAGCTCCGATTTCAATGAATTCGGCTCTCTCGACGATAATGAGCTTATCGGCATTTTCCGCAGCGGGCAGGATACAAAACGAGGCAGAAATGCCGTCACAGTACTTATTTCCAGATATTTAGGTCTGGTTCGTAAAAAAGCAAGCTCTTTTTCCTGCAATGGCGCAGAGTCCGAAGACCTTGCACAGGAGGGTCTGCTCGCTTTCATGAGAGCGGTATCCGCTTTTGAACCGGAGCGTGGAGCAAAATTCTCCTCTTTTGCATCGGTATGCGTCACAAACGGTATCAGGTCTGCTGTTTCAAGACTGAGCCGGGACGCGGAGGAATCCCTTCCGGAGGATATTGATGAAAAGGCAGAGGACAGCACAACACCGGAAAATATCTGGTTTGAAAAGGAAACTATCTCCGGTCTGTATGAGGAGATCGAGCTTCTTCTCTCGGAAAAAGAGTGGAGCATATTCAGGCTGTATCTTGGCGGAGCATCCTACAGTGAGATCGCCGGAAAGCTTGAAATATCAGAAAAATCGGTTGATAATGCCGTATTTCGGGTAAGGAAAAAGCTGAAAAAGCTTCTTTCCTATGATAAATTCGGCAGTTAACATAATGACCAAGTGTAGCTTAATACTCAGAGCGTTGTTTTTTCAAAGGCAAAGGTGTCGGTGGAAATCCGTCCTCAGGTTCAAATTTTTTTAAGAGAGGGAAATCAAAATGTACGAAGACAAAACTTTAGTATGTAAGGAATGTGGAAACGAATTCACCTTTACTGCCGGCGAGCAGGAATTTTACGCCGAAAAGGGCTTTGTAAACGAGCCTCAGAGGTGTAAGTCCTGCCGTGATGCAAGAAAGAACGGCGCAAGAGCTGAAAGAGAAATGTTTGAGGCAACCTGCGCTTCCTGCGGAGGCGTGGCAAAAGTTCCTTTCAGACCCAGAGAAGACCGTCCTGTATATTGCAGCGACTGCTTTGCAAAGATGAGAGAGGAATAATTTTACTTATCAAAAAACGGCGCAGATTTTGTGTTAAGGCACAAAATCTGCGCTTTTATTTTTATACTGATCCCTTAGCTGCGCTGCAATAATTCCAACAAGCCAATTGACTCCGTGTATGGACTGAGCTTTTCCATCAGCTCGATCCCAAAGATCCATATTTCTCTGCGCCATGGATGCCCCAATAATCCGAAATCAAAGTTTTCCTCAACAAAAAAATAATAATCTCCGTCTGGATAAAATGGCGGATAGTACGCCATATATCCGCCCCATGAACTGTCATCTTTTATGAACAGACTCTTTCTCCATTGCTCTTCGATCTCGCATGGGATCTCCGGGTCGTATTTATAGGAGGTATGCTGCCAGTCCAGCGCATACATTTTTCTTCCGTCTGACATAAGCTCAGAAAAGCATTTTTTCATGATCTTATCCATTTCATTTATATGTCTCTCTGTCATATTTTCAATTGCATAAACTATATATGGCTTTTTTATTTTAAAGGGTGATTCACTGTCAAAAGAATGATCCTTATTGATCTTACTATTTGATCTGAAATCAAATTCTTCGTAAAATCTGTCCCATATAAGACTGCTCTGTTCATCTGTCAGGATCATATCTTCTAAATTCATATTGACAATCCCCCCTTTACTATATACAGTTTATATTTTGTATTCTTTTAAATACTTACAAATTACAGTTCAAATATACTGGTTTCAATTTTTCCGTCAGGCAGAAAATTATAGACATAAATACTATTTGAATTTTTATCATTTAAAGTATAAAGTTCAAGTCTGTCACATATTCCGGTTTTATATGTATATATCTGTGCTGATTCTTTTCGGACATCACTTCCATTATTAAATACGAAATCCAGATATTGATTATCGTTATGTCTGTAGCACAGCTCAATAAGATCTCCGCGTCTGTCAATTAAAATACCCTGTAAATTCCGTCTGCTTTTCAAAATCAAAATTGAAATACTTCTGATAAGCTGATTACATTCATCCAAATTCAGACCGTCAAGAATCAGATCAAATATATCATATTTACTGTCTGACATATCAATATAAATGCTCGCTGACAGACTATTTTTCCATAAGGTGATTAGAAAATTATTTCCGATACGATTCATCAGGTCATCAAATTCATTTTCATAACAAGTAAATTCTTCTCCTGCACCGTCAAATAAGATCGCGTAGTCAGAATAAGGGCTGCTGAATGAAAATCCATTTTCCTTCATTAACTTATCAACAATATAATCTGCAAAATTAATATCAGACTGTTTTTCAAAAAAATATCTGCATATACCTCCGCCCATTTTATTTCTCCTCTGTTTGACAGGAAAAATTATTCTTTATTTTCTTTATGGAATCAGCACGCTCCAAAAAATCATCAAGCCCAAGCTGTTTACAGACATTCTCCCATGTATGGGAATAATGACGTTTATTATTGAATCCCACAACTTCCAGCGGAGGCTCATGCTCCAGCAGCAGATGCAAATCTCCGTCAACAATATTGCTCCCGCCGAAGGTAAAGCTTCTGAGCATGGACATATCGGATATAAATTTTATGCTGGGAATATCTCCGCAGTCACAAAGTCTTAGAGTTTCAATATTTTTTAATTGTCCGATCTCCGAAAAGCTGTCGACCTTTTTTGCATTAAAAATGCTCAGCAAATTAAGTCCGCCGAACATTTCAATTCCGGAAATCGTTTTCATTTTGGATACATGATATAATTCCAGCCTTTCCAGACCGGGATATTTTTCAAGACCCGAAATAGTTTCCGCATTAGAAAAATAAATAACCAGCGATTTTAATTCCGGTATGTCAGGCAGATTTGAAAAATCATGGGCCGGACTGTTATGATGCCATATTTCCATGTGGGTGCATTCCGTAAAATCCAGATCATTTAATTTTGTTTCCTTCCAGTCAAAAGAAACATTTAACGGATGTATATCAGGATTAATTTTTATTTTCAAATGCAGCACCTCATTTAAACCAACACATCACAAAGAACGGCTGCCGCCTTTGCACAGTATTTCCCTAATAATTACAGGACAGTTACACCATAGCTTTTGCATATCTCGGAAAGCGGCATTCCTACTGCCTTGCCGGATGGGATAAGCTCCCATACGCCGTCGGTGCGCTCGAAACCGAAGGCAAGCAGCGTCCGGCAGCACATATGCTTTTCAAGCCTGAGACACATCCTTACGCCATTGACGCTAAGTATGCTGATCTCCCCGTCCTCTATGACATCAAAAAGCAGGGAGGGATCATTTCCGTAAATGGAAAAGAGCATTACCATATGATCTACACCGTCCGGAACTCTGCTCAGGTCAACGAACATCGCCCTTTTATCGGGAGCATTAAGATACCGGACGCTTCCGCAGGAGGAGTGATCGTTTCCGAAAAATATCATGCGGTCGTTTCCTGCTACCTTTCCGGAACCGTCCAGCATAAACATATAGCCGTCAATATCAGGTCTGGCGCGTGCAACAGTGTAATTAAATTCTATGCGGTACTGGACAGGAGCAAGGGGTACTCTTTTTCCGTAAAATATCTCTGTGACGTCATCGCTCTCCGGCTTCTGAGGCTGCTCGTTGATCTCCTCTAACTTTATGGAGATCTCCTCCGTCTCCGGAACAGGAGACGGCATTGCAGCAATGCGGGAAATATTAAGCCCGGAGATCATTTTCATATATTTATCCGGAGCTTCCCTGTCAGCAGAGTACAGCAGATAATTTTCCGGGGAAGGCTCTTCCACGCTGCCGACGCTTCCCGTAACAAAAATTTTTCTTGTTATCCCGGCCGCCGATCTTATAAGTATTGCTCCGTACAGCAGCGAACCGCTGCGGATTTTTCCCACCCCAAGGGATACCGTATTAAACCCCGCCGCAAGGAAATTCCGCGACAGGGAAACATCATGCATTTCGCACCGAAGCTCCGCTTCCGCAGGAGCATATATTTCAATGGAGAAGCTCTCCTGACGTTCAGCAGCAAGCTTTCCCAGTGAAAGAGTTTTCGGTATCCCCCAGTATTGCTCCTCATTCGGGATACCAATAACTGCACCGTTTACCTCCACCTCATTGAACTTAGTGTCCGGATAGCGGCAGTATACAGAAATATGCTGCTCCTCCGGGATATTGTTATGTGTAAGCTCTATTTTAAGATCGTTTATAATTACGTTTTCCGCTTCAATAATAAGTACAGGACCGGACGCTGCCCAAAGCAGCGAGCCTCCCCCGTTTATCGTGCAGCTTTTGCGCACAGTGAACCTGCCCTCAAATTCCCCGGAGGGAAGATTTACTCTGCCCATGATGTCCGGATTATCAAGAAGCGTCTGAATATCATAGGACAAAAGATCACCACCCCATACCGATGGCAGCCGCAGCCACGGCTATTGCCAGAATTATTCTTGCTGTAAGCCATACTTTATAATCCAGAGAAAATTTTCTTGACAGCTCTATAAAATCCGCAGCGCATTTTATTCCGCAGTCCTCAGATGCGGAAGCGTCGCATACCGACCGGATAGCCGAGCCTGCTGCACTTGATGCAAAGGAAACATCCGCTTCTGAAAGAACGGAGGTATCGCTCATAGCCGTCAGTACAGCGCATACCTTTGCTCCTGCCCGGCGCGCCGCTTTTACAAGTCTTATTTTATCCTTTTCGGAAGCTCTCGCCACAGCCTTTATTTCCTCGAAACGCTTGTCAAGCTCCTCATCGCTCATTTCCCGAAGCTGCTCGGAATCAAGGATAACACCGCCTTTTTTTCTTATACCTGCGTACTTTGCTGTGAAGATGGCGTTCTCACGGCTTCCCGATGTAACAAGTATAGTCCTTATGCCCATGCCCGAAAGACGCTTTATCTGATCGGAAGCCTCCTGACAATAACTGTCCTGCAAAACCATAAATCCGATAAGCACAAATCCCTTTTCGGGAAGCTTTCCGTCCTTTATGACGGTATTGGAAACAGCAATGCCCACTATGTCCTTACCGCTTACCGACAATGTCACTGCAAGCTTTTGCAGAGCTTCCTTATTAGTGATCTTTTTCCTCTTGCCCTCCGGGCTCTGATATTCGCTGCACCGGCGGAGGACGTCCTCTGCTCCGCCTTTTATTATGGTGGCAAGACCCTCCCCAAGGGTCACTGTGACGCCATAAATACAGCCGTCCGTAACCTCCGACTGTTTTTTCACAAGTGTGGAGCTTTTGGGTCTGCCCTTTATAAATCCGGAAATAGCCTTATCCACCGGAGAGCCTCCCCGGACTGTTCCCTCGGAGATCGCCACCGCTCCCGAAACGCTTGTAACAGCAGCTTTCAGCATCTTTCCCACACTGCCGCCTATATTTTCAAATGAGGAGTATTCCTTTCCGTTTCCGTCTATGAATCCGCTGACGGTGTACTCTCCCTTTGTTATCATCCCTGTTTTGTCCGTAAGGAGAAGCCCTGCCGCCGCTGCGTTTTCCAGACGTTCAGGCTTTACGGGAGATATGCCCGCATCATCAAGCTTGTTTACCGTCCGTACCGCGCATAACCGGCAGGCAAGGGAGTTCCTTCCCAGAGAAGCCGCCGCAAGGGTAACCGCGCAGGCTGATATTCCCGACAGAAATCCCCGGAACAGACTTCCCGCCATAGCGCCCACAAGAGTACATACAGAAAGCGCGGCAACAGCTGCCAGAATACCTGCTGTATTTCCTGTCTTAACAAGTCCCTTGAAGCTCTGCTCCGGAATGTGTATATCAACGTCCTCCTGACGTTTTGCGATCTGAGTATTGTCTCCTATTGCGGTGATCTTTAATACTCCGCTTCCGCTGCAAATTACAGTGCCTCTGTAAAGGCAGTAGGGATTGTCAAGGCTCAGCAGACCGTTGTCACGGTATCCTACAGGAGCG
>JAFLUJ010000057.1 GCA_022511485.1 Oscillospiraceae bacterium
ATGGTGGAGGTCTTGACCGTCTCAAGGCTCTGCTCCTTCATTTTGATGCAGCAGAAGACCTCCGCCGCAAGGAAGATCACAGCAACTATAAGAGCAATAAGTGCAAAGCCTCTGCGCTCGTCTCCTCCGCCAAGAGCGCCAACAATAATAAGCGTTCCCACCATGATTATCGCCGAGCCCACGCTTGCGCAGGAGCGTCCCACAACGGAAAGATTTTCCCTGTCCTTCGGCGTCTCTGTTATAGCTGGTATCATGGACCAGAAGGGAATATCCATCATCGTATAAGTGGTCCCCCAGAGAATGTATATCACCGCAAAGTAGACCATCAGACCTGTCCCGCTCATATTAGGAGCTGCAAACAGAGCATAAAGAACAACCGCATTAAGAGCCGTTCCGCTGAAGAGCCATGGACGGAATCTTCCCCAGCGCGTACGGGTCTTTGCAACAAGGATACCCATGAACGGGTCGTTGATGGCGTCAAAAACTCTTGCTATCATCAGGATAAGTCCCACAAATGTGGCGGGAAGCCCCAGAATATCCTGATAATAATACATTACATATGATGCGGAAAGGGCATATACCATGTCCTTTCCCACTGCCCCTACCCCGAAAGCGGCAGTTTGTGTTTTTGTAAGCTTCATATTATATTTCCCCCTTGTTTATCTTTATCTTGAAATCAACAGTAACACTTTCTGTCTGACTTGTGAAGACCGTGAGAGTGCCTGAACCCTCCTTTCCAACAGTGCGGATGTATGTACCGCAGCTTCCTCCCTCAAGAGTAACGGCGGAAGGACCGATAAGCTCAATATCCCCATTGACCGACAAAAGAACGGGAAGCTGTGCATAGGGTGCAGGAGAATCATGCTCGTCAAGAAGCCTTATCCGCACCGCCGCCATGTCGTAAACTTCTCCCTCAGTCAGGTCTGTATGACTGGGAATTACCGAAAGATGCAGCTTTGCCGACGGACATTTCGTAACGGAAGCAACTGTCTTTCCGTCCTTTATTGCGTCAAACCTCCATACTGTAGATTCGCCACCCCAATTTCCCACATACTTTCCGTAAAGGTCGTAGCCGTCCTTGAAGGACATTTTATATTTTACCATGCAGCAGCCCATGAGAAGCTTGTCTTTGAGAGGCATTCCGGAAAGTCCGTACTTTCCTGCGGAGATAAGACACTTTCTAAGCATATCCGCTTTTGCCTTCGGGAACCCCTCCTTGGTTTCCAGCAGCTCGCCGATGGTGTCGTCAACAGCTATAGGACCGTGTTTTAAAGCCTTCCATCCCTGTGGACGAAGCTTGGTTACGAAGTCACCGTTCTTGTATAGCTCTATTTCGTCTGCATTGGTGAAGACGTACACACTGCCAAGCTGTCCTCCGGGATAATCCCCTATATCCATTGGCGAGCCTATCTCCAGAACGGGAAACTCCTCACCCTGGGAAGCATAGAACGCAGCGGCAAGCTTTGGATTTCTGAAAGCGTCCATAACGCCGTGATAGCATATCCTGTCCCCTGAGCCGAAATCCTTGTGAGTAGGATAATCAAACATACACCAGCTATAGAAGCCCACATGACCTCCGTCTGACATTGCCGCGTCAAGAACTCTGGCATGACGCAGCGCCTGCTCCTGACGGTTCTGCCATGGGTCAAATGATTTCGTCGGATACATATGACCGTTGCACTCGGAAATAAGCAGCGGCTTTTCCTGATCGGGAGAAACATCCTTTTTCAGTCTTGCCCCCGCATTGTTTCCGGTGTGGGAGAAATCGTTGAAAGCATAAACGTCCTCCAGCAGACTGCTTTTTTCCAGATACCGCACACCTGTAGTGGCACGGCTTGGGTCAAGCTCATGGGCAATGGCATTTGTCCGGGTGTAGAATTCATCGTCATCCTGACTTTCATTTATACGAACTCCCCAGATAATGATACTGGGGTGATTCCGATACTGAGTTACCATCTCACGGACATTTTCACACGCCTGTGTTTTCCAGTCCTCGTCTCCGATATGCTGCCAGCCGGGAAGCTCGGTAAAAACCAGCAGACCCTGCCTGTCACATTCATCAATAAAATAATGGCTCTGAGGATAATGGCTTGTGCGGACGGTATTGCATTGGAGCTCATGCTTTATGATACGGACATCCTCCCGCTGGAGCTGCTCGGGAACAGCATATCCCACATAGGGGAATGACTGGTGGCGGTTCACTCCCCGCAGAAAAAGCCTTTCTCCGTTGAGGTAAAATCCATCGTTCCGGAACTCCGCTGTTCTGAATCCGAATGTGACTTCCTGAACGTCACCCTCCGTTTCATTTTCTATCAAAGTTACCCTGCACTTGTAAAGAACGGGAGAATCCACCGACCAGGGCTTTGCTTTAGGAACAGAAAGAGTAATATTTGTTTTTCCGGGATAGGCTGTACCGCTTGCAGAAATTTCACCATCCGGGTCTATTATCTCAAACCGCAGGGAGCTTCCCTCTGACATATCCGCCTCGCAGGATACCTCCGCAGAAGTCAGATCGGGAGTATGCACAAAAATGTCCGATATTATTTTTTGCGGTCGGATGTCAAACCACACATCCCGATATATACCTCCGTATGTCAGGTAGTCAATGACGAATCCAAAGGGCGGTACAGACGGATTTTCCGTGGTGTCGAGCCTGACGGCAATAAGATTTTTTGCGCCGTATTTCAGATGATCGGTAATTTCCACACGGAACGAGGTATAACCGCATCGGTGGGATGAGACCTCCTTACCGTTAACATAAATATCAGCAATATGCGCCGCGCCGTCAAACTGCAAAAACAGCCGTTTCCCCCGGAGCTCCTCCGGAATTTCAAGACGTCTGCGATATCCGCACACAGTCTCGTAATCGGAGGGATCAGCGTAATGAAGCGGCATTTCCTTTACAGTATGGGGCAGACGAACTTCCTCCACATTCCCAACGCCGTTCAGAAATCCATCATCACATTTTCTGACGAATCCCCAGTTATTGTTGATCCTTATCATAGTATTCCCCCTTATTTTAAGACCGGACAATAATTGTTCAATTTTCCTATGATACTTGTTCCAAATTCAAATAATAGACAAAGTCTATTATTTGAATTGCCGCCTTAACAGTCGGCAAGAACGTGCATTGAACGGCTTCCTCGGCAGCTGTGCTGCCACGACGTATACTATATATACGGCGAATCAAAGCATTGATTTTGTCAATGTTTTGATTGAGGAATAGTATGACCATAATTACAGTATACATCAAATTACAGCAAATTGCAATACCAGCAATGCGGCGGAGTTTATACAAAAGCTCCGTGAGCCTCCAAAGACTCACGGAGCTTTTCAATATACTTACCTGCGTTTTATCCGTCAATCGCATTTCCGCGATTTTTCCTCATACTTGTGTTTTGTAGCCATTCCGCCCCGAATATGTCTTTCCTGTTTGTTGATCTCCAAAACCTCTTTCACTGCCGGATACATCTGTGGACATACTACGGGGAGCTTCTCGGTTATATCTTTATGTACGGTTGATTTTGAAATTCCGAACTGTTTAGCAGCGGCACGAACAGTAGCTTTATTCTCGAGGATATAACGTCCGAGAACCACGGCGCGTTCCTCAATATCCTGACCTGCTTTTACCTTCAATATGCTCACTCCAATACACAGTATTTCTATCTATGTATATGCGTGAGATTTCCTCTTAATGACGGTTATCCTGAGACATAATTAAGCTGATCCCGCCCCAAGAACGAGATCAGCTTAAGATACATATTATTTAATTTCAGAACAGATCAGTATTGCCTGCTGCATAACGCATAATAAGCTCCGCGTCTTCACGGCTGATAATGCCGTCACCGTTAACATCTGCCGCATCCTGATCAATAGTTACATACTCTTCATTTCCTATATAAGCGAGGATCAATGCAGCATCAAAAACGTCAACAGTGCCATCGCCGTCCGCATCGCCTTTTAGAACACCAGTTCCTGTATTTCCGCTGTTATCACTGCCGTTATTGTCGTTATCATTGCCATTATTGCCATTATTGCCATCATCACCGGAGCTTCCGCTGTCCCACTGATCTCCGCCCTCATTGTCATTGCTGCCGCCGTTGTTTCCGCTGTCATCTATGGGTTCGTTGTCCTCCTCATCTGTCAGACGGAGTACATTGATATTAACATCCCTATTGTTGGAGATCGTATTTCCCGCCCAATAAATAGAACCATCAATATAAACCGGCATTGTACAGGGATTGAGACGAGCCGTCTTGGAAAACAGTGTCGCAGGCTTCACCACATTACCGTATTGATCCAGTATCATGTAGTACAAGCCGTCGTATCTGTTGTACGCCCAGCCCCAGACCCAAGCTTTTCTGTCTCCCCGCTCAAAAAGGACAACGATCCTTCCGTCGTCAGTGCCTACCACCTGGGGATTTTCAATGGTAGAATCCGTGTAGTCAAGAAGCCATTTCACACCATAATTTGTTACCTGCTTGTCTCCGTTAGGACCGCTGAGACCCGAACGTGTTCCCTTCGTTACATAAGCGGATTCCTGTGAAAGATCAGCATAAGGATCAAATATCTGAACAAAAAGCTGTTCCCTTTCAGATGCAGCATCCGATGTAAGAGAAGGAGCTGCAGTTCCTACCAGAGCTGCCGTACCGTTGCCCAGAGAAACAATACCCGCCAGATGAGCAAAGTTATTATTAATGACGCCCCATTTTTCGTTTTTATATGCATCCTTTTCAATCCAGAAGTGGAAGGTATATCCCTTTTTGTAATTGATCACGCCAAGAGAGCCTACCTCTACAGCATATGTGGAAAACGCACGTTCATTGGCATCTCCTTCGCTTAGGAAAAGAAAGCTTTTATATCCGAACGGAATAGTTCTGTGTGCAAAGGAGTGAGAGCTTATCCATGCTGTATCCTTCATCGTCATAAATGTGTTGATGTTTATTATCCAGACTGAATTAGCCTGATGTCCGTTGTACATTTCCCTGCCGTAGTGGACTGCCATTACATTGTCAGCTATTGCTGCGGATACTCCCGAATCAAATGGGATCTTTGTATTGTAACCGCTTCCATGATAGGACTGGAGACTGGAGCTTCCGTTGTTACCCACCGTCATCATAGGTTCTCCTCCGCTGGGAAGATACTTTGAAATGAACACCGTCTGCTTGCTTGTATCGCTGGTTTCATTGACCTCGCCGGTCACAGCATAAAAGTATCCGTTGGCGTCGCATACTACCGTTCCAAATACAGAATGAGCTTTCTTAAGCTTAAGATCGTCCGATACGACAGAACCGTCTGCTGCAGTCTTTACTATGGTGATCTCGTCTGTACCGTCCACTGCAAGACAGAAGCTTCCATCACTATACTTAAACTGGGCAATAGGAGAAACACCATCCCAATGGGTGTATTGTCCGCCAAGATCGGTAATATCCTTTACAACGGATGTTCTCACCTCCGACCGTATATCGGCGTAAACTGCTGCTGACGACGAAAAAGCCATTCCCGCCGCAACTGCTGCACATACAAGCATATGTAATGCTTTCTTCAATTAAGACACCTCCATGATCCGTCCGCAGCCTGTTTCCGCAGACAAATGACATAGTGCAATACCGCATAAAAAGCGGATATTGACCTGATTAACGTTATTTTATCACATCAGTTCACATATGTCAAGTATCCCGGGAGTAGAAATTTGACAAAAAATAACCAAATTCAACTAGCAAAAAATATACAAAATGTTGAATAATCCAAATATTTGTTGACAAATCACCCATTATCTTGTACAATGTAAAATAGTAATGACAATATGTTTGCAGGTACGCATCTGTTTCTTATAGGATGCTCCCTGAATATACAAACAGTAATAGTACTGGAGGGCGCTCAAATGGGTAAAAAAATAACAGCATGGAGCATGACCGCTGCCATGTTTCTTTTCGGACTGCTTCCCTTGGGAACTACAACATATGCAGAGGACAACTCCCCTGTTACAATTACACCCCGGATCGTTGGAACGGCAGCCTCAGATCTCAGTCCCGGAGAAAAAATTTATGTAGATGTATCTGTCAGCCCGGTGTCCACCTGTGCATTTGCCATCAATGCATCATGGGATACAAATGATCTGGAGCTTACGGACGCCATCGCAAACAGCAGCTTCTATAACGGAAACCCGATATCATATACATATGTACCCTTTAACAAAAACAGCGGAAATCCAGTCCCGGAGAAGGCGTTGAAGGATTACCAAAACAAAAGGACAAGCGATGTATGTGTATTTGCATATGTATCCGGAGAAAACATAGACTGCAGCGGAGTGGCAGTAACACTGGAGTTTACCGTAAAACAGGGAGCGAACAACGGCAACAGTGAAATAGATGTATACTTTGACCCGGAAAATCCGCCTGAATCATTTGGTTCAAACTACGAAAATGTTATTAAGGATTTTGTAAAAGCATCCGACATCGACAAAGTGGTGGCTGAGATAGACTATATCCATACACCGGCGGGAAACACAAATGCGAACACCAATACTAATGCAGGCACAAATACAGGTACAAACACAAATACAACAACAGAGACAGAAGCCGCCTCACCCACGCCCGAAGTTACCAAGCCTTTTGATGAAAACGCCAGAATAGTGGAGGTCACCGATGAGACCGGTTTTTACACAGAAATAATAATTGATCCTCCGGAGGAAACATTCAGTTCCTATCCTGAAATAAACAATGGTATGGTATACGATGAATCCGTTGAAAATACTGATAATATTGATGACGACAACTATATGCCTGTCTATAACGACGATGTAAGCGCAGCAGCGGGAACATCGGACAGAGCAGGGGAAAATATCAAGCGTATCGCCATCAGCTGTACAGCCGTACTGGCAGCGGGACTTGTCGTTCTGATGGCTCAAAAGCAAAAACGTAAAAATAACGGCAGCGATAGAATAAAATAAGCGGGGGAGCCCCCGCAAGCGCCTTGACTCTTATCTCCTAAAGTTTGCCGATGTTTTCGCTTTGCGAAAACTCGGAGGCAAATGCGAAGCATTTGGCATAGCCCCATATCAAAGGGCAGCATAGAATGAAACAAACCTTTTCCGAATCTTGTTGCTCGGAAAAGGTTTTATTTATTATTTTAACGGAGTATATCCGCTTTCGGCTACTATCTGTTGACCCTCAGGTGATAATATCCAGTCAAGTAAAACGGCGATGTTGGGATCATCATTATCCTTCCGATATACAGCATAGAACTCGCTTACTATCGGATAATCCCCGCTTCGGATATTTTCCAGAGATGGCTCATAGCCGTCAACTGCAAGCATTTTGACCCCGGAGCTGTCGGAAATATCCGATACATAGTATCTGAAAGAAAATCCGATTGCGCTGCCGTACAGACGGTTTATTTCAAACCTGCCGGCAAAGGGGACATCCCCCATAAACGCTTCCATAGCGGTCTGGCTTCCGCTTCCCTGGTTGCGCATTACCGGGATTATGTTTTCGTTATTTCCGCCCAGCTTGTTCCAGTTTTTGTACTCTCCGGAATAAATTCCCCGTATCTGCTCTTTTGTGAGAGAGGAAACGGGATTATTTTTATTTACGATAAATACAAAGGCTTCACGTCCTATGGGGACATATTCAAGCTCCGCTCCCACGCTTTCGGCATACTGCCTCTGCTCCTCCGACGGTGCGGCGCAGAAGATCATATCTGCCGAACCATCTGCAACGGCTTTGTATGCTCCTATGGTATTGCTGTACTGGAGCTTGCTGACCGGGGAGAACTCTCCATCCGAAAATTCACAGCTTTCCTCCGGATAGACTGCATTAAAAAATGCGGAATACACAGGAAACAGGGCGGCAGCTCCGTCCAGAACGGGAAGCTCCCCTTCCAGAGTAAGCTCGGAGTTATATTTTACTATTCCGGAATTTTCGTCAAAGGGCAGATACCTGTCCGTTTCAATAGACTTTGTTATCATTAGCTTGCTTGACCCGCTTTTGAATTTCTGTGCATATCCGAAATACAGGGACAGATCAAACAGTACAAACGCTCCTATCACCGCAATAAGGAGCGCTGCCTGACTTTTTGTAAGCTTCATCATTTTAAGTATTTCCGATATATGCGATTATGGAGCAGTTGTCGTAAAGATACAGGATATATCCAAGCATGGCGGCGGTGCTCAGAAATCCCAGCGTTATGACTATCGCCATAAGGCGATTAAATTTTTTATCTTCCATAATAAACCCCTCTACATATTCATAATCGCAAGTGAAAGTATTACGATAAGTCCTATTATCGCTAAAATAAGAAGTCCAAAAACAACAGAGGAAATTATAAGCATTATTTTAAGCTTTTTCCTGCGGTCGGTATCCTCATCGGGACATCTTATAAAAAGCACCAGACTTACAATAAACCATATCAAGATCGCTAACGGGATTATGCCAAAAATACTGGTAATATTCATACTGACGCTCCTTTAGTTTACATATTCATAACCGCAAGCGAGAGTATAACGATCAGTCCTATTATCGCTAAAATCATAACTCCTAAAACAGCTGATGAAATTATCAGCATAGTCTTAAGATTTTTCTTGCGGTCAGTTTTTTCAGCGGGACATTTCAGAAAAAACACCAGGCTTACTATAAACCATATTAAAGCCACTGTCGGCATATCAAATATGAGAAAATATAAGAATATCTCCATCAGAAATATTAAAGCTCCTTTCATTCATAAGCATATTACCAAAAATTAAAATACACTAATACGCCGCAAGCTCCAAGCGTCATTACTACAAAAACCACCGATGAAATTTTCAGCATAGTCTTAAGATTCTTCTTACGGTCAGTTTTCTCAGCAGGACATCTCAGGAAAAGCACCAGACTTACTATAAACCATATTAAAGCCACTGCCGGAGTATCAAACATTAGAAAATATAAAAGTATCTGTATCAGCATACTGATGATCCTTTCATTTACATATTCATCACTGCAAGAGAAAGTATCACCACAAGTGCAATTACCGCAAGAAGCATTATCCCGCATATAGTCCCTGAAATTATCATACTTCTTTTAAACCTTTTTCTTGCGTAATCATTTTCCTTTGGACACCTTAAAAAGTTTACCAGACTTACTATAAACCATATTAAGATAGCTATTGGCAGCCAGAAGATACATATAAAGAAAAGTACATTTGAAAGTATCTCCATAAATTTTACAAAAATATCACCAAATGACATAAACCGTCCTCTATTCCAGATGCAGGATATTAAGCAGGAGTATCCAGCTCATGCCATAGTAGGTCACTACCGCCACAAGGTCGTTTATGGTAGTTATCAGCGGACCGGAGGCAACTGCCGGGTCTATCTTTATCCTTTTGAAAAAGATCGGGATAAGAGTTCCCACTGCGCTGGAAATAAGCATTGCCATCACAAGGGACACTCCTATACAAGCGGACACTGCATAGGCAAACATAGGAGGCTTGTGCTTGAACAGCATGATATACAGTCCCACAAAAATAAATGAGATCACACAAAGAAGCAGTCCGTTGCAAAGTCCCACACGCATTTCCTTTGTGACAAGATGTCCCTTTTGCCTGAATGTGAGATTTTCGTCCATGAGCACCCTGATCGTGACCGCAAGGGACTGAGTTCCGACATTACCTGCCATATCAAGTATCAGCGACTGGAACGCCATAATAAGAGTAAGCTGGGATACCACCTTTTCAAAAGCTCCCACCACGCCGGATACAAGCATACCCAGTGCAAGAAGCACCAGAAGCCATGGCAGACGCTTTTTCATGCTTTGGAGAACAGGCTCATTAAGATCTTCCTCAGCGGTAAGACCCGCAAGCTTTGCATAGTCCTCGCCCATTTCGTCGTCCACAACTTCAATAATGCTCTGGGAAGTAATTACTCCCAGCAGCTTATTGGAATTGTCGAGGACAGGTATGGAGCTTTCGGAATAATCTTTCAGCTTTTCGATACACTCGTCTATAGTCTCGCTTGCATAAACATAAGGGAAGGATGTAACTATCAGACTTTCAAGGGAAGCCGTACTTCTTGCGATAATAAGCTCTTTCAGGTCAACAGCTCCGTAGAATTCATCATTTTCATCCACCACAAAAAGTGTGGAAATATTGTCATTTTCCTCTGCCTGTCTTACAAGCTCGTCCATAGCCTGCTTGATTGTAAGGTTTTCCCTGATAATGATGCAGTTTGTGGTCATCTTACTGCCTATCTCGTCATCATCAAAGGAGGCGATCATTCTGATCTCCTGCTGTATCTCCGGCTTGATGGCGTCGATTATCAGGGCTCTTTTGTCCTTTTCTATCTCCCGGAGTACATTTGCGGCGGTATCCGTTTCAAGCTCGGACACCACTGCTGCGGCTTTGCGGATATCCATTTCGTTCAGATAAGAGCCGACCTTATCCTCATCGATATACTCAAAAATTTCCGCCAGCATTTCCGCATTGCACACACGGTAAAACTTGCTCCTCTCCTGTGCAGAAAGGATCTCAATGACCTGAGCAATATCGTTTCCATGATAATCCTCAAGCTTCGTCAGCATTGTTTTCGGGGAATCGTTTCCCCTGAGTATGTCTGTTATCTCCTGTCCGTAATCGGGCTTGACTATGGCAGTCTCCTCCGATACGACGATTTTCTCCTGATTTGTGTTTTCCATTGTAATACCTCCATTTCTAACAGATCGTGCCGGACTTTGGTATCAGCACGGTCAAAATATCAGACAATGGGGCAGGGGGAAAAATAAAACACCTGTACATGATAGGTCACACACAGGCAAAAAGATATATTTATTTAAAAATGAACAAGACAGAGACACTTTGCCCTGTAACTGCCACATAGGAATTACCGGTGCAGTGCTATAAGCGACTGACCGAACAAGCCAAAGCTACCCCTTTGTTCGTATTTAAAAATATATCCGCACGATCGCCCGCCTGACCCGTAACTGTCGCCGCTTGTCACCTTGTTCACCTCCAGGATTCATGTTTAGTATATTTATTATATCATGATTTACTAAAGCTGTCAACAAATTTTTAAAGCCTCATAAGTTAATTTTTATGATTTTCTTTCCATAGATTACAATATGGTTACAATTTGGAACGGCTATTGAAAATACACAGATAAAATGATATTATTATCTTAATACATACTACGGGGGAATACTAAATGAGGAAAATATATCTCACAGCAGCGGCAATATTCACAGCATTATCAATAATTGCAAACGGACTATTTTCTCTCCGGGTCAGTGCAGTCGATATCGAAAGCGGATACTGCGGCGAAGACCTTGTCTGGAGCTTTTCCATTGACACTCTGACCATCACAGGCACGGGAGAAATGGAGGACTACAAATACGATGAACACGCTCCATGGTATGAATACAGAGAATCAATTACAAAGATCGACCTTGACGAGGGTATCACCCATATCGGAAACTATGCGTTCCATAAATGCTTCAGGTTCAGCACAATAAGGATACCGGACAGCGTAAAGTCTATAGGAGACGGCGCTTTTTTCAACAGTGGTTTTCTTCAGTATATCGAATTTCCGGATAGTCTGGAGCATATCGGAGTTTATGCCTTTGCAGATTGCTATTTCCTTAAAGAGATCAGTATTCCGAAAGGTGTTAAAGAGATCGACCAGGGTACGTTCGATGACTGCTGGAGGTTAAAAACAGTGACCATACCTGACGGTGTGATATCCATAGGATACTGGGCTTTTGATAACTGCAAAGCTCTTGAAAGCATAGACATCCCTGCAAGCGTAAAAACTATCGGAATGGGTGCATTTACAAACTGTCCCGTGCTCAGATCGGCAGCAATACCTGAAGGTGTGGAAGAGATCCTCGATTATACCTTTGAAAACTGTTCTGCTCTTGAGTCAGTGATCATACCTGACAGTGTCAAAGCGATCCGTTTAGCCGCGTTTGAAGATTGTCAGTCCCTTGAAACGGTGATAGTTCCTGAAAATGTTGAAGCTATTGCCTTATTTGCATTTCAAAACTGCAAAAACGCAGTGATATACTATCCGTCCTCTGCTGAGGTCAACGAAAGAAGCTTTGAAAATACAAAAGCTGCCGTAAAATATGAAGTCAGGAACGGCAAGGCTTACATTACGGAAATAACTGGAGACACCGACCGCATTGTTTTCCCGAAAAAAATATCCGGACATGAGGTCGTTTACGAGGACGTTTCCTCCGGAGCAGGGATCTACGGATACTGTGAAATTATTTAAAGGAGTAAGGAGCAATGCGGAAAATATGCATTTCAGCAACAGCGATACTTACAGCACTGTCAATAATGACAAACGGACTGTTATCTCTCCGGGTCAGCGCAGATGAGATCAAAAGCGGATACTGCGGTGAAGACCTTGTCTGGAGCTTTTCCGGTGACACACTTACTATCAGCGGTACGGGAGATATGACGGATTATTCATGGAGACTTGCTGATAAAGCTCCCTGGTATGGGAAAGAAATGGCAGTAAAAAAAGTTGTCATTGATTACGGTGTTACATCTATCGGAGATTACGCATTCGAGGATTCCGTTTGGGACTCAACACTTGAATCAGTAATAATTCCGGACAGTGTTGAAAGAATTGGCATAAGTGCATTTGAAGAATGTACAAAGCTTGAAGAAATAATTATTCCTGAAGGTGTCAAAACTATTGATGATACTGCTTTTTTGCGATGTACGGGGCT
>JAFLUJ010000058.1 GCA_022511485.1 Oscillospiraceae bacterium
TCAAGCATAAGAGCAGCGATCTGCTGGTAGTTCTCCATAGTAAGAGGACTGAACACAACGATCTCGTCAATACGGCTCAGAAACTCCGGTCTGAGGAAGTCGGAAAGAGCCTTCATAGCCTTTTCCTTTGAAATATCCCCCTCTGTCTTGTTGAAGCCGACACCTGTCCCCTTATCTGTAGAACCTGCATTTGAGGTCATGGCAATAATTGTATTTTCAAAATTGACAGAACGTCCCTGGGCGTCGTTTACCTTACCCTCGTCAAGAATTTGCAGCAGTATATTCATAACATCAGGGTGAGCCTTTTCAATTTCGTCAAAAAGAACCACACTGTAAGGCTTTCTGCGGACCTTCTCTGTAAGCTGTCCGGCCTCGTCATATCCCACATATCCCGGAGGAGAACCGATGAGCCTTGATACGCTGTGCTTCTCCATATATTCTGTCATATCAAGCCTGATAAGAGGCTCAGTACCGTCAAAAAGCTCCGACGCCAGAACCTTTACAAGCTCGGTCTTGCCCACGCCAGTGGGCCCTACAAATATGAATGAAGCAGGTCTGCGGCGTTTGGAAAGCTGTACCCTCGTACGCTTTATAGCCTTGCTCACAAGCTCCACAGCTTCGTCCTGACCTATGATATGCTCTTTCAGGACTCCTTCCAGATTAGCGATCTTTGTATATTCGCTTTCCTCAACCTTGCTTGCGGGAATACCAGTCCAAAGCTCAATCACCTTGGACAGATCAGCTTCTGTAACATATATATTTTCAACCTTTTCTTCAAGCTGTTCCTTTTCGTTGTAAAGTCTTGAAGCCTCCGCCTTTATCTCTGCGATCTTTTCAAAATCAGGCTCGGAAGCTTCCTCCATAGCGGTTATGCTTGCTTCCGTCTCCACAATGGTATTGCAGAGCTCGTCATATTCGCCTATCTCCTTGCTTCTTATGCAGGTGCAGGCACAGGCTTCGTCCAGCAGGTCGATAGCCTTATCCGGCAGAAATCTGTCGTTTATATATCTCTCGGAAAGAACAGCGCACCTTTTCAGAAGCTCGTCAGTGATCTTCACACGATGATGCTTCTCGTAATACTTTCTTATTCCCATAAGGACAGCTTCCGTTTCGGAAATATTTGGCTCTGCTACAGTTACAGGCTGGAAACGACGCTCCAGAGCGCTGTCCTTTTCAATATATTTGCGGTACTCTTTAAATGTAGTAGCTCCGATGACCTGTACCTCGCCCCTTGAAAGAGCTGGTTTAAGGATATTTGCAGCGTTCATCGAACCCTCGCTGTCTCCTGCACCGACAAGATTGTGTACCTCGTCAATAAAGAGAATGATGTTTCCCTCGGACTTTACCTCGTCGATAAGACCCTTGACGCGGCTCTCAAACTGACCTCTGAACTGAGTTCCGGCTACAAGAGCAGTAAGGTCGATAAGATGAACCTTCTTATCCTTAAGGTTGAAAGGAACGTCCCCGGATGCAATTTTCTGAGCAATACCCTCAGCAATGGCAGTTTTACCCACACCCGGCTCACCAATAAGACAGGGATTGTTTTTCTGACGGCGTGTAAGGATCTGTATAACTCTTGCGATCTCCTTGTCTCTGCCAATGATATTGTCCAGCTTGCCTTCCTCGGCACGCTGGCTCAGATTTGTGCAGTAGCTGTCCAGAAATTTAGTCTTTTTCTTTTTGCTGTTTTTGTCCTTGTTGTCGAAGCGTTTGCTTTCCGAAGTATGTTCATGCGGCATTTCACCGGATACTCCGGAGTTTTCAGCATTGTATCTCATTTTGTCGTTGAAATTTTTTATTGTGCCGCCGAAAAGACTTTGTATAAATCCGGGCAGAGAGCCTGTTCCGCCCCGCTGGAAGGAATCTCCGTCAAGAGCCTCGGAAATATCCGTCATCTGGTCTGCAAACTCCTCGACTTCATCATCGTCGATACCCATCTGATCCATATATTCCTTAACCTGAGGGATACCAAGCTCCCTTGCGCATACAAGGCAAAGTCCCTCGTTGCGTTTTTCCTCACCCTGCATAGCAGTAATAAACACTACCGCTGTCCTTTTTTTGCATCTGGTACATAGCATATCGCTGTTGTCCTCCATATCTTCTATTTAAGCAGTATCGAAAGCAGAAGCAAAGTTCCGCTGTAGAATCTTTTAAAAATGTATGTCTGAGATATTATCTCCATATTAAATTGTGGATTTCCGTCAGCAGTAAGCTTTATAAATACACTTGCTGCAATGCACAATGCCATTGTAATAAAGATACCCTGTAAAAGTCCCAGAAGTCCTCCCGCAGCACCGTCTGCTTCCCGCAGCGCAGGGATCTTTCTGACAGCCTCCACAGCCTTTGAAATAATGGATACCACAAAGCATACCGCTGCAAAGGTCACCGCAAAAAGCACCGTATTGACCGTTTTCAGCATGACCGGACGAACTATCTCCCTTTCGATAATCTCTGTGACCGACATTCTTTCCGAAGTAATGATCTTCTCCCTTACCTGATTTTCCTCATCTATGCCTTCAATGTATTTTTCTGCCTCGGAAGCGATCTCCTCCGGTAGGACACCGGCAAAGGTTTCGGTAAGAAGCTTACAGTATCCTATAAATACATTATTAAGTTTACCACGAAATTCCTCATTAGTCAATACCCTGACGTATGCTTCTCCGTTATCAAGTATAGCTTCAAGCTGTTCCTCGTCCACTTCGATGCCGTTTTCAGAAAGCAGCCTGCTCAGTCCCTCAGCAGAGGAATATTCCTCTGCAAGCTCCTCTGCCTTTGTTTCCATCGCTGACATTACAGCAGGTCTCACAAATTTATCGTATATATATTCATCTGCGGCATTGCTGATAAATATTGCTGCTGCAAACGCCGCTATATATCCGGCAACGGAGATAAGCGTCCTTATAGCGCCCTTATGGACACCGACACAAACACATATTATTATTACCGCCGCTGCGGCAATATCCAAAACATAGTTCAATCAATTCAGACCTTTTCCAGACATTAATTATAGGTGATCCTGTTTATTTCATCATAACCAAGGAGATAGATATACCCGTCCATACGGCAGAAGCTGTCATAATCCGTATCAAGAGCCACCGAGGAAAGCTGCACTCCATCGGCAGTACAGGATTCTATGCCGTTCCTGCTTTGCATATAAACAGTATTCCCGTTTACCTGAACGTTAAGTATCTCATATCCCAGATTTTTCTCTATCAGACTTCCTGTAGTACAGTCTACTACAGTAAGAACAGAGCTTCTCCGCTCATCATTGCGGAAGACCATCGCCGCCGTGCTTCCGTCCGAGGAGTATCCAACAAGCCTGCGCTTATATTCATAGCTCTTGACGAAATTACCGTTCAGATCGTAATAAGCACACATTGTATCTCCGAAAAGAATTATGTTCTCCTCTCCGAACAGCCGTACAGACAGCGCAAGAGTTTCAAGGCTGGTCGTTTCCCAGACCGGCACAGGACTTCCGGAAGCATCATAATCTATCCTGTCAAACCGGTAGTAGAGTATCTTTGAAACGATAAAACCTCCGGATACTCCTATTGTCGTAATATAGCATCCGCTGCAGTCCGCGTTGAAGGTCACATCTATGATACGGGAAACAGAGCGATAATTAAAAATATTCTTTCCGGTGGCATCATATACCATAAGATTTGACGGATATTTGTCACTTTTTGTTACTACAGCCGCAGTATCATTTGCCCCAAGACGGGCGATAAGTATTGGCTCGTCCGTTGATTTATTGTAAATGTTCTTATATTTGCTGTAAAGGGAAAAACTTTTACCCCCAAGATCATAAAGCAGAGCCTTTTTTCCTCCTGCCGTAACAATGGGATTTGAAAAGGTATGCTGCTCTGACAGAATGAGCTTACCGTCCTCATTATATACAAAGAAGTGGGAATCATCAGCAACAGCGAGACTGCTGTCCATGGGGACAAGCAGGTAGCTTGCACCACCCTCTATTGAGATGGGAAAATTCCCCTCTGCAAGCTCGGAAGAGTTTTCCGGTACAGGGATCTTAGTAAGTATGCCCTCCATCCTGGGATACCAGATACCCTTTGTCAGCACAATAATAAGAACAGCCAATGCAATGGCAGCAAACACTCCGAACTTTTTAAGAAAGCTTATAAGCTTTTTCTTTTTTCTCTTTTCCCGGAGCATTGAAACATCTGTTATCGGCATACCAACTCACCTCCCCTTTTTATTGCAATACCATATGGATTGCCTCAATAGAACACCCTGTTTAGATATAATCCATGAGCCTGAACAGTTTTTCCGGCAAGATTTCTGTCCCTTGCCGCTAAAATTGACGGTATGGAGTCAGGAGCAAGCTTCTTCTCATTGATAAAAATGAGAGTACCTGCCATGATCCTAACCATATTATACAAAAATCCGTCCCCTTTTACAATAAGTTTCACTAAACTTTCATTATTTTCTATCCGGAAATATTCTATCGTCCGGACGCTGTCTTCCTTTTGGTTTGCCGTCCCGCAGAACGATGTAAAATCATGAGTTCCCACAAAGCACTGAGCCGACTGCTCCATAAGCTCCGTATCAAGAGCAAATGGATAATGAAGCGCGAGATCAGCCATAAAGGGATCTTTACATGGTCTGTTAAGTATCAGATATACATATTCCTTTCCTATGCAGGAATATCTGGCGTGGAAGTCCGCAGGAGCTTCCTCACAACTCAGTATCGAAATATCGTCCGGAAGCAGTGAATTCATTCCCCTTACGATGTTTCCGCATGGGATACCATGCTCCGTCTCAAAGGAAAAACAGTACTGATTCGCGTGAACTCCGGTATCCGTCCTTGAACAGCCGTTTATTTTTACCGGGGCGTTTGTAAGTCCGGACAGCTTTTCCTCAATGATATTCTGTATTCCCACGGCATTTTCCTGCCTCTGGAAGCCATGATAGGCTGTTCCCCGGTATGCCGCCATAACTTTCAGATTTCTCATATTTTTAACCCGTTAATGTTGATAAGGATCACTACGTTAAGGAAAACTATGGATATTCCCAGTGCAAAATAATCCTTACCCTCTGAGTGAAGCTGTCTGAGCCTTGTTCTTCCGTCTCCGCCCTGATAACAGCGGCACTCCATAGCCACCGCAAGCTCCTCAGCACGTCTGAAAGCGGACACAAAAAGCGGTATCAGAATGGGAGTAAGAGCCTTTGCACGCTGTAAAAGGCTTCCGCTTTCCATGTCAGCTCCCCTCGCCTTCTGAGCAGACATGATCTTGTCCGTCTCCTCAATAAGGGTGGGAATAAATCTCAGAGCTATGGTCATCATCATGGCAAGCTCATGGACGGGAAACTTTAACCTTTTAAGCGGAGAAAGAAGCCTTTCGATAGCGTCAGTAAGAGTTATAGGAGATGTGGTATAGGTAAGCAGTGAGCTTCCCATAATAAGAGCCACAATGCGTATTATCATAAAAGCGCTGGTACGGAGACCTTCCACAGTGATCTTAAGAAACCCCAGCTTGACAAGCACAACACCGTCAAGAAAGAAAATATTAAGCACCGATGTGAAAATAATTATGGGAATAATAGGCTTCAAGCTTTTCATCATCAGCTTGAAAGGTATCTTTGACAGTATAAAGCTTAATATCAGAAATATTATCCCCACACCAAGACCGTAAAAGCTATCCGCTGAAAAGAGCATTGCAATAAATATCCCGGTAATGATTATTTTGAATCGTGGGTCAAGACTGTGGACGACAGATTTTCCCGGAAAATACTGTCCTATGGTTATATCCTTAAGCATTGCTGTCGCCTCGCTTTCCCAGATATTCAAGTATGGTCTTTCCTGCAAATTCTGTGGTGTAAACATCGGTGCGGATATCAATGCCCATCTGTTTCAGACTGAGAAATACCCTCGTGATCTGCGGAACGGCAAGTCCTATCTGTGTAAGCTCGTCCGCCCGTTTGAATACCTCCGGAGTGTCCTCATAGCAGAACACCTCAGCCTTGTTCATAACAAGTATCTTGTCCGCAAATTTTGCCACGTCCTCCATACTGTGGGAGACCAGCAGTATGGTGGAGTTTTTCTGTCTGTGGTATTCCTTTATCTGACCGAGGATCTTGTCCCTGCCCTTTGGATCAAGACCCGCAGTAGGCTCGTCCAGTATAAGCACCTTTGGCTCCATTGCCATTACTCCGGCAATAGCCACCCGGCGTTTTTGTCCTCCGGAAAGCTCAAAGGGCGATTTGTAAAGATTTTCCTTGTGCAGACCCACAAGCTCGGCGGTTTCTTTTACCCTCCGGTCGATTTCTTCTTCGGTCAGTCCCATATTCTTAGGCCCGAAAGCAATGTCCTTGTAAACGGTCTCCTCGAAGATCTGATATTCGGGATACTGGAAAACCAGTCCCACCTTGAAACGAACGTCCCTTATCTTGACATCCTTGCTCCAGATGTCCTCACCGTCAATGATGACCTTTCCGGAGGTAGGCTTTATCAGCCCGTTAAGATGCTGTATAAGAGTGGACTTTCCCGAACCTGTATGCCCTATTATTCCGGAAAAAGAGCCTTCCTCAATATCAAGATTTACCTTGTTGACAGCCGTTTTTTCAAATGGCGTACCGATACTATATGTGTAGGTCAGGTCTTCGGTTTTTATAACTGATGACATTTATGTTCCTCCAAATGGAATATTAACCATTAATAATTTCTTCTTCAAGCTTCTTTTGCTCTTCTAAAGATATTTCACTTAACCACAAACCATACATTCCGGGTTTGAAGTTTCCCCCATGGTCGACAATTATCCTTATATCCTCTTCATTTGATAAAACATTATAATCATCATGGGGCTTCAGTAGATCAAAGCATTTTTTCTTGACAGTTCCGTAATAGTCGCTCAAAAGAAAATCTCTTGCTTTTTCTTTTGTTTCCAATACACATATTATAGGACCTCCCAATAAGAGATAAATTGGATCAAGCTTATTAAAAAATGGTTCTATTTCGTCACGTATCCTGCCCAGTATCCCCAATAAACTAAATAAATATCTTCGTGCGCAGTTTTCAAAATTCAAATAAGTAGTTTTACATTCTATTTTTTCATTACATTTAAAATAATTTGAGATCACATCTTCTATCTCGGCACAGTGTCCGCACCAAAAAGCCTGACCTCCAACTAAAGGGATCTTGTGTGCTTCGTCATAAGAATAAAAGTATAATGTAAATCTATGGATTTTTTCGTTTGTAAACTCATACAGAATATACATCACTCTGACATCATAGGTTTTCTCGATCAGAATTTTTACATCGCTCAGCCATGGAAATTCCATCGGTTCAAACTGTAAATTGTAAAATGCATCCAATCTTTCCTTATTCATAAATTCATTTTCCAATATTTCCTTTGCTGTCATTGTAACATTATCCTTTCATTTAAAAGACGATTTTCTGTTTTCTAATCTCCTGAAAGAATTTTAACCAATGCTTCGGCGCATTTTTCCTCGTCAATGATATGGGTATCGGAAGCAAGTCCGCTTTTTCCAAGCAGATACATAAGCTCTGTTACCTGGGGAACATCCAGACCTATCTCCTTCATCTTCTCCACGTTTGAAAACACCTGGCTGGGAACGTCGTCCATGAGAATCTCTCCCCCGTCCATAACAACCACCCTGTCTGCCTGAGCCGCTTCCTCCATGTAGTGAGTTATAAGGACTACTGTTATCCCGAAATCCTTGTTGAGCTGACGTATGGTTTTCAGGACTTCCCGCCTTCCCTTGGGATCAAGCATTGCCGTAGGCTCGTCAAGGACTATGCAGTCGGGACGCATGGCGATTATGCCTGCAATTGCGACCCTCTGCTTCTGACCTCCGGAAAGCTGATGGGGAGAATGTTCCCGATATTCGTACATTCCCACCGATTTAAGAGCGTCGTCCACCCGCTGTCTCATTTCATCGGGATGTACTCCCAGATTTTCAAGAGCAAATGCAACGTCCTCTTCAACAATAGTGGCAACTATCTGGTTATCCGGATTCTGAAAGACCATTCCCACCCGCTGACGGACGTCAAACAGCCTTTCCTCATCGGAGGTGTCGATACCCTCAACATAGACCTTACCTCCGCAGGGAAGCAGAATGGCATTCATATGCTTAGCAAGGGTGGATTTACCGGAGCCGTTGTGTCCCAGCACCGCCGTAAATTCTCCCTTATTTATTTCAAGGGAAACTCCTTTAAGCACCTGCTTTACAGGAGCGTCCTCCTCAAATTCGTTTGTGTAGTGGAATTCCACCTCTTGGGCGGAGATTATTTTTTCCTGCATAATTTTTCCTTCTTATATATTGAGCTAAATATGCCCCGAAAATGTCATAATGATGAGTGCAGCACCTGCCGCAATATAAATGATACGCAGTATTACAGCGCCGATCCCCTTTATCGGTATCCCTCTTATGTGATAGAATACATCCTGACGCCCCGAAACTCCCTCGTACAGTAGTATTATTCCCAGAACAGTCATTATAAGCTGTCTCACAGCAATGCCTCCTTAATGGGAGATCAATTGCCGAAAAAAAGCTCCATACCACTGATAACAGCCACCACCAGCAAGATCACACCCACTATGATATAGGTCAGCTTAACTGTTTTGACTTCCTTTTCGGAAAGAGGAGTGCCTATTTTTGACCGGAAAGCCTTGCCCTTTCCTATTATTCCGGTGACGATCAGATACAATCCGCCAAGCAATGCTAAATACGGCATTTTAAGAAACTTCCTTTCACATTGGACGTTTTGTCACTGTTCATTAGTCCATATTGCTGTTGAACCGCATGGAAGTATGCATCCGCTTGCCTCAACGGGAAGACCTATCTCGTCAGCCGTTACCCTGCCGCCGAATTTTTCTCCTATTGTCTCATTAAGGATGTATGCCATTACCGACGGAGAAAGTCCCGTAGTGTAGCTGTTCAGAAGGAAGAACAGAGGTTCATCGCTCATTACATCCGAGCATAGCTTCACCAGATCGTATATGCAGTCCTCCAGCTTCCAGACCTCCTGTCCCGGACCTCTGCCGTATGATGGAGGATCCATAATAACAGCGTCGTAACGTCTGCCCCTCTTTATTTCCCGGACAACGAACTTTTCACAGTCGTCCACTATCCAGCGTATCGGCTTCCGGTCAAGTCCGGATAAAGCGGCGTTATCCCTTGCCCACTGGACCATTCCCTTTGAAGCGTCCACATGACAAACGGAAGCTCCTGCATTTGCGCAGGCAAGAGTTGCCCCTCCGGTATATGCAAAAAGATTAAGGACATTTATCTGTCTTCCCGCACTGCTGATAAGACCGTCCATATAGTCCCAGTTTACAGCCTGCTCGGGAAAAAGTCCCGTATGCTTGAAGCCGGTGGGTCTTATGTTGAATTTCAGTTCTCCGTAGCTTATTGTCCAGCTTTCAGGGATCTTCCTTTTGAATGACCACTGTCCCCCGCCCTTGTCAGAACGGTGATAATGACCGTGAGCATTATCCCAAAGCTCAGATCTCCGTTCTGTTTTCCAGATAATCTGAGGGTCGGGACGGATAAGGGAGATGTCTCCCCAAAGCTCCAGCTTTTCAGAGGAAGTACAGTCCACAAGACGGTAATCCTTCCATTTGTCCGCTGTTCTCATTGATTATTCCTCACTCTGCTCCTCTGTACTTACTTCATCAGTATCCTGAGACTGTTCCTCCTGAGCCTGCCCCTGCTCTTCTGTATTCTGCTCATTTATACTCTGTTCCTCTGTAGTCTGTGCAGCTTCCTCAGTGTCATTTAATTCCTGCTTCTTGTTTCTTGCCTCTTGTTCACTGTCAGGGCAGCGTTCCTTGATCTTATCTGCAATAGCAAGAGCCATTTCATTTATAAGGCGGAACTTTCTTCCCTCTATCATAACTCTGATAAGAGGCTCTGTACCGCTTTCACGGACAAGTATCCTTCCGCTTGAACCAAGCTTTTTCTGATTCTCTGAGATGATCTTCTCGATCTCAGCATCGTTTTTCCATGCCTCTTTCCACTTAGGAAGTATCTTGACGTTTATCATTACCTGCGGGTATCTTTCCATAATAGAGCCAAGCTCAGATGCCTTACGTTCCTGCCTTTTAAGTACGCTCAGGAGCTGTACCGCCGTAAGCTGACCGTCACCTGTTGTGGCGTAATCATGAAAAATAATGTGTCCCGACTGTTCTCCGCCTAAATTGTAGCCTCCCGCAAGCATCTGCTCGACGATATAGCGGTCTCCAACCTTTGTTGTTATCATATTTATATCATTATTCTTGGCAAAGTGTGTAAATCCCAGGTTTGTAAGTACAGTGACAACAGCAGTATTCTTTTTGAGAGTTCCCTTGTCGCGCATATTACGGGCAAATATTGCGATAAGCTTGTCGCCGTCTATTATAGCGCCTTTCTCGTCCACTGCAAGACATCTGTCTGCGTCGCCGTCAAAAGCTACGCCGATATGGCATTTCTTTTCCTTAACAAAGGAAGCCAGAGCGTCCATACAGGTAGAACCGCACCTGTCGTTGATATTTATTCCGTTAGGAGTGCAGTTGATAAGGAAAACTGTCGCTCCCAGACCTCCGAAAAGACGTTCCACAGTGGTGCTTGCCGAACCGTTGGCACAGTCTATAGCGACCCTTATTCCGGAAAGGTCATGGTCTATCGTTTTCATTACCGAACGGATATAGTCCCATTCAGCATTTTTGTCACGGTTTACCTTTCCTACATTTTTGCCGCCTGTCATTGCCTGAGCGATCTCCTCCGGATTCTCAAAAATGAGCCTCTCGATCTCCTCTTCAATGTCATCGGAAAGCTTGTATCCGCTTCCGGAAAACAGCTTGATGCCGTTAAATTCCATACTGTTATGGGAAGCCGAGATCATTACACCTGCGTCAGCATTGCGCTTCTTTACAAGGAAAGCCACCGCCGGAGTAGGAACAACTCCGAGAGTTACTGCATCTGCTCCCATAGAGCATATTCCGGCAATAAGAGCCGCTTCAAGAACATCGGAAGATATTCTCGTATCCTTTCCGATAAGGAATTTTGGCTTGTGATGAGCCTTGCGTGTAAGCACAACTGCCGCCGCTCTGCCTATCTGCATTGCCATTTCACAGGTGAGCTCTGTTATAGCAACTCCCCTTGCGCCGTCTGTACCGAATAATCTGCCCATTTTATATTTCTCCTTTGCGTAAATTATTCAAAAAAGGTCTGCTGAGAGCCGTCATCGTCGGCTCCTTTGTATTCATAACCCATATGCTTATAAGCGAGAGCAGTAGCGCACCGTCCTCTTGGAGTTCGTGCAATAAATCCGAGCTGCATCAGGAAAGGCTCGCACACATCTTCAAGAGTTACCGACTCCTCGCCAATTGCCGAGGCAAGAGTTTCAAGTCCCACAGGACCGCCATTATAACCCTTTATAAGCATATTAAGCATACGCTTGTCGAGATTGTCAAGACCAAGGCTGTCAATCTCCATTCTGTCAAGAGCGATCTTTGCAATGTCCTCGGTTATCTTTCCGTTGCCGATGACCTCCGCGAAATCACGGACGCGTTTCAGAAGCCGGTTGGCAATACGGGGAGTTCCCCTTGCTCGTTTTGCAAGCTCCATTGCACCTGATTTATCACAGGCGATCCCAAGGATCACCGAAGACCGCATTATAATATCACTGAGCTGTTCGTAAGTGTAAAGCTCCAGCCGCTGGATAACTCCGAAACGGTCACGAAGCGGAGATGTAAGCTGTCCCGCTCTTGTTGTAGCTCCTATGAGTGTGAATTTCGGAAGGTCTATCCTCAGAGACCGTGCGGAAGGTCCTTTTCCGATTATAATGTCCAGAGCGTAATCCTCCAGCGCCGGATACAGGACTTCTTCTATAGCTCGGGAAAGCCGGTGTATCTCATCTATGAAAAGAACGTCATTTTCGGAAAGGTTTGTAAGCAGAGCCGCAAGATCTCCCGGCTTTTCAATAGCAGGACCGGAGGTTATGCGGATATTCACACCCATTTCGTGGGCAATGATAGCCGAAAGAGTAGTCTTTCCAAGACCGGGAGGTCCATACAGAAGAACGTGGTCAAGAGGCTCTCCCCTTTTTTTTGCTGCTTCAATGAAAACGGACATATTCTCCTTTACCTTGTCCTGACCTATATACTCTGACAAAGTTTTCGGACGGAGCCCCACTTCTATATCTTCTGTATCATTTTCGGTAATATCCGGCGAAACCATTCTGCTTCCCGGATTCTCAAAGTTCATTTCGCTTGATTCCAGCAAATTTGACCTTCCTTCCCTGCTCTATATAAGTTTCTTCTGTTTGTACTCTTTGGTCTGCTTCGTGGTGACGACGATCAAAGGAATTATCATTTCCTCGTCTGTAAGTCCTCCGTGTTCTGCCGCATGGGGAGGCTTGGGCTTTGTATGGAGCGTCTGATACTTTATCGTTTTGTCGCCTATGGCGCATATCATGTAATCTCCGAGAAAATCAGGTGTTTTGGTGTGCATTGTTCCGCTTCCCAGCAAGCCCTTGCTTATGATGTCATTTCTGGACATGAGGACAAAGTCATTTCCAAGACAGCTGTGGACAGCTTTCTCAAAATCAGTTTTTCTGTCATACTTTACAAAGCAGGAAGCAGCACGTTTTTCCACAAATGGAGGAAGCACAAGACAGCTTGAAATATCGGGTATCTGA
>JAFLUJ010000059.1 GCA_022511485.1 Oscillospiraceae bacterium
ATACTATTTCCCATTTTAACTATAGACAAAGTCTATAGTTAAAATACGCCGTATTTCATACGGCGGGCGGCGCAGCCGCCTGGAAAGCCGTTCAATACTAATCCCGGCAAAACCTATGGTTTTGCCATCCGCCTGTACAGGCGGATTTATCAATAGACAAAGTCTATTGATAAATTAGGGATCAGTATTACAAAATATTGTACCACATAGGCAACTCCGAACGATATATCAGCCGGAGTTGGCGGCAGATATTTTCAAGCTCAGCGTCAAGCTCGTCATTTGCAGCAGTTATATATGAGGGTATCTTTGAAACGGTGGTACTCAACGTGTAAAGCTTGTCGTCACGGACAAACACACTCATGTTTTTCTCAAATCTTCCCCACTTTTCAGTGAGCCTTTCAGCGGCGGCATTTGCTTTTGCAGTGTCGCCGTTTTTGTTGTACTCTGCTATCTCCCCGGCAATGGAAACAAGCTCGGCGTTTTCACCGTTTATCACCCATGCGGCAAAGGCTGAATATCCCATTATCATAACGATTATTGTAAACGCGGTTATAACTCTGCTCATTTTTATAATTATGCTCCCGTAGGGAGCATCTCTCCTTTCGCGTACGTTTATGGCAAACAAGTTTGCCCACGGTTTTGCGTAAGCAAAATTTTGAGCGGCAGCGAGAAAAACAAAACTCGCAGTCTGAAAATTTTAATTTACAGACATTGACATAACAGAATAATTTTTATCCATGGTGACGGTCATAATGAACACGTTCTTTATGTTCGTCTTTTCTCTTTTAAGAGTATTTTCGATCCACTCATTTGTTATGCCAATGCGCTCCATTGCCTCGGGAATACACTCACCATCTGCGATCACTACCTCCGGAGGGTTGCTGTCCTTGCCTTTCAGCTCCATATCACTGTTGGTAACGTTCCTGTTGGCAAACTTCTGGTATACCGACAGAGTTCCCGTAGTTTCCACCACAGCAAACTGCACCTCGCTTATATCGAATATCCCCTGACTGCGCAGACTTGCGATAAGGTCGTCCACTGTAAAGCGGATAGCCTTCATTTTTTTGCGGTCAGGCTTTCCGTTGTTTACTATTATAACAGGCTTTCCACACATAAATTTCCTTATGAGACGACTTTTCATTCCCAGCCATGACATTATAACATCAAGACTGGCAAGGGTCAGGATAGGGATTATTCCCGTCAGAAGCGGCATTCCAGTGTCCTCAACCGGAAGTGTGGCAATATTGGAGATCAGAATAGTTATAGCAAGCTCCGAGGGCTGAAGCTCCCCTATCTGACGTTTTCCCATAAGTCTTACAGTAAAAATGAGCAGTATATATAGTATAACTGCACGCACAAATACAACAGCCATGAAATTCTCCTTAACCGGTAAAGTTTCCTTAATGTAGTATTTGCCGCGGCATATGAAAAATTCCATGTATTTTTTTACAATATACAGAAATAATAGTGAAAAAGCCTCACATGATTTATTTAAAGGAGAAATTTACTATGACACCCGATATGTATAATTTTAATAAAATACCTCTAGTAGAATCATTAAAAGAAAATGCTCAAAGTATTGAAAATATACTGGGAAAAAGCTCCGACCTTCTGATGAATCCCTTTAAGATAGGAGACATCTCCTGCAATCTTGTCTGCTTTGAGGGGATGATCTCCACACAGACAATTACAAATCTGATCCTTGTCCCCCTTACAGAGCTTACAGATAAAAACATACCCTCCCCACAGAAATTATTTGACCATATTAAGAATAATATGCTTCTCACCATCGACAGAGGTATGCCCACCGAGTACGGAGACCTTATACGCAGACTTATGAGCGGCTTCGCAATACTGCTGATAGACGGCATTGACACCGCCTTTGCCTTTGGAGTTCAGGGCTATGAGACCCGGGGCATTGATGAACCATCCTCAGAGGGAAATATCCGGGGCTCTCACGAGGGCTTTGTTGAAACGGTACGGACAAGTATGTCCCTTGTTCGCAGGAGAATAAAGTCTCCCCTGCTTCGGTTCGAGCTTTTCTCCGTCACTGAAACAAGCCATGTTGATGTGATACTCGCATACATGGCGGACAGAGTTCCTATGAAGCTTGTTAAACGTCTGCGGAAACGGCTGGAGGAGCTTCCCCTGGAAACCATACTGGGCAGCGGATACGTCGAACCCTTTCTGGACGACGTGAAGCCCACCCTTTTTTCCGGAGTATCCGTCACCGAACGTCCCGACGTTTTCTGCTCAAAGATACTTGAAGGAAGAGTTGGACTGCTAATTGAGGGAACTCCATTTGCGCTGGTGATACCCTCCCTGTTTATTGAAAATTTTCAGACCCTGGACGATTACAACTTCCGACCTTTTTATGCCTGTCTGATAAGGTGGATAAGGTATCTTGCCTTCTTTCTGGCAGTGTTCCTGCCGGCGGTATATGTTGCGATGGTAACATTCCACCCGGAGCTGTTCAATCATACCCTGCTTGTTACCCTTGCAGCCGCCGAGCAGACCGCCCCACTGCCCCTTGCTGTGGAAGCGGTGATCGTATTGCTTTTCTATGAAATAATCCGGGAGGCAGGAGTACGGCTTCCCAAAAATGTGGGAGGCGCGGTCTCCATTGTGGGAGGTCTCATAATAGGAGACGCGGCAGTCTCCGCCGGGATAATCTCAAATCCTCTTTTGTTAGTGTGTGCCATCTCCGTTACTGCTTCCTTTGTAATACCCGCCCTTAACCAGCCGGTCACAATGCTTCGGTTTATAGCTGTCGCAGCAGGAGGTATCTGCGGACTGTACGGTATCTCTCTTTTAGCAGCAGTGATGCTTGTAAACATCTGCTCACTTGAAAATCAGGGTGCGCCTGTTATGTCTCCCATATCGCCCTTTACTCCTAAAGCTATGAGAGATGTTCTTATCCGGATAGGATTTAAGAAAATGGCAAAGGGGCGAGCGTCTGTAGAGAAGCTCCATGGTGTTGACATGGATTGAGCAATATCATACAGTAATTTCAGTTTAAAATTCAAACTTATAGTTTAAGAGCTTCCTCGCTTAATAAACTATTAGTTTAATATCTGATATTTAAGTTTTGGAGTGGATTTTTCCCGATATGGAGCGTGATATTTTAAATGGAAGATAAAAAAATGATAGGCTGGGGACAGCTTTTACTGCTGCTGTTAATGTGCAGAGTTTTTACGCTGATGACCTTTGTTCCTTTTGCAGACAGTAATGAAACTCTTACCCTGCGGATCACCGCAGCAGCTATCGGAGCTATCGTTCAGGGAATACTTCTCATACCCATCGTGCTGCTCAAAGGAAGCGTAACCGGACTGACCCTGCAAAAAAATAAACCGGCAGGGATCATACTGACAATTTTGTACCTTATATTCTTTCTCTTTTATACTGCCGGAAGTCTGATAGATTTCCGGGGATTTTTAGGCGCACGATTTTTCCCCACTGCCGGAAGCGTCCTTTGGATAGGAGTTCTTTTAATTGTGGGAGTATACTGCGGCTATCTGGGAGTTGAAGCTCTTGGCAGGAGTGCAGTGCTGCTTTTCTGGATATTCATTGCAGCCCTTGTCATCATGTGTGTTTCCTCAGTCCGGGAGTTTGACACCGCAAATCTTGATCTCAGATTTTCAGGCACGGAGGGACTTTTCTCCGCCGTTATGAAAGACCTTTCCCGTAACGGAGAGATATGTGCGCTGGCGTTCCTTGCGGGAAATGTCCGTGACCGTCTCCGCTGCGGTGTATACGGTCTGCTGGTTTCCAAGCTTGTGCTTATTTCCTCCGTCACCCTGCTTATCACAGAGGTTCTTGGAGATTTTACTCCTCTTGCCCAATATCCCTTTTTAGCTGTGGGGGCTTTCGGGGACGACCGTTTCATCCAGCGTGGGGACGCTCTGTATCTCATCGTCTGGACCATAACCGCTATAATAAACATAGCACTGTTTCTCCACATCGCAGCAGGACTTGTCGGAGAGGTGTTTCCGAAATGCAGGTTCCGGACCTCCATCTCGGCGCTTATAGTTTTTGCCATGACCACCTGCTTTGCACTTACCGGACTTTCATTTGCGGAAGTGTACAACATTGTATGCTCCGGCTGGACTATCATTCTCCTTGTGGGTATTATCCCCCTGATAGTTCTGCTCAGCACTCACAGGAAAGGAGGCAGCAAAACCAATGCGTAAATTATTTATTGGAACGTGTCTCATATTCTCTATGCTTCTGACAGGCTGCTTCGGAGGAATGGAGGTCAACGACCGGGCTTTCGTTCAGCTTATGGGACTTGAACGCCGGGACAGCATCTATGAAGTCACGCTCCAGATATACAAGTCGGAAAGCGGTACTGCCGACCCGGATGTAAGCAAGGCGAACAGCTTTACAGTGTCAGGCAAAGGAGCAACAGTACAGAGCGCACTTGCGGACGCGGAGATAACTGTCGGTAAGCAGCTTTTTCTTGGACACATAAAGCTGCTTATTATCGGAAGCGGGATAAAAAGTCCCGCGGATGAGCTTTCCCTTTTTCTCGACGGAAGCGTTTCTCCCTCCTGTCCCATAGCCTATTCGGAAGACCCTGCCGCTGCTGCCGGAGTGCTTTTTGAGGACGGTTCTTTTTCTGCCGAACAGCTCCTGCGACTTATGGATACAAACGCTGCGGAGGGAAAAACGATCTACACCTCACTTGCGGATGTTGCTTCCGATACGGGAGTGCTTGACTGTGCCTGTGCTTTGCCGGACATACGCTCCCAAGGGGACACAGTGATCTTTGACGGTCTGACATTTATCCGGAAGGACGGTGCGGCAGGGTCTCTTGCAAAGGAGGACGTCCCCGGAGTGAAGCTTCTGCAAAATAAATTCAAAAGCGGAGACAAAATAACTGTCCCAATAATAGTGGGAGATAAACAAGCGACCGTATCTGTGACCGGAGCAAAAACCGGTCTTAAAACAAAAATAGAGGATGGAAAGCTTCATGTTTACGCGGATGTGAAAACCCGGATAAACATAACTGAAAATCCCTATGAAATAGACAGGTCTTTGATCGAGCACAGTCTCTGTGAAGCTTTGCGGGATACCTGTATAAGCGCCTTTTCTACAGCGGTGTGGTATAACTCCGGAGATATTTTCGGGATAAAAATACACGTGCGCAGGGACTGTCCCGGTCAGTATACGGAATATTGCAGCAATGAGGAGAAATATCTTAAAGAAAGTATCATTACAGTCAAGATCTCTGTCAAGGACTGAGCGGGGAAGCCCCCGCGGGCTGACCGTTGCATACAATTTTCGTAAATAGCAAAATATGACACGAATGTTTACTTGTTTAAATTTTATGGCTGCTCATTGCGCAGGGAAACAAAAATACGGCACAGAAGCTGATTGCTCTGTGCCGTTATATTCATTTATGTATCATCGCCGACAGTTCTTTTAAGCGGATGACAACCTACTGACGTTCCATTTCTTACCGAATCCTTTACCTCACGTTCGGTCATTTGCTGCACATCGGCAGCTGAAATAGGATGTTCACTCCACATAGCATACAAGCAGCCGCTTGCTCCCGAATCAGTCATAAATGCGAAATATCCGTCAAACTTTTCACCGAGATAATTGGTAAGATCGCAGTCTACGGCGCTGGCTGAGTCAGGATGAGCCATTCCATCATCCGAACCTGTATAAACGCAGTCCGGCTCAATTAGAAGCAGAAGACCTCCATTATAATCGGTAATGGCAAGCTGAGCAGCGCTGTAAATACTTCTTGCATTTGCATTTAACCGTGAAGCTCTTGCATTTCTTACATAACCAAGCATACTGGGAACAAGTATTGCAGCCAGGATACCAATAATAGCGATAACAACTATTAGCTCTATAAGTGTAAATCCTTTTGTTTTCATGTTACCACTCCCCTTCAAAAGTATAATTATTACATATTTTTCTCTATAATAATTATACTAAATCCCTTTAGTTTTTGTCAATGTAATTTCCATAGATTTTCCATGAATGAATTTGTGCAATTATACTAATTTTCATATCCGGAAGACAATTCCCAATAGCGTACAAGCTCGCTTCCCAGATCTTCAAAGCTCCATACGGCTGCTGTTTTTTCTTCATTAGCAGGGTCATTGATATAGAATCCATTTTCATCATAACCGCGGATAACTATTACATGACCGCCGAAATTTTCTCCGCTCATACCTGCCATGATTACAACATTTTCCTTATCTATGGCAGATTTGAGTTCCTCCTCTGTTATATCGAAATTGTCAAAGGCGTGTTCGACACATTCAAATCCAAAATGTTCATATACTTCAGCAGCGTATTTTGCGTTCAGACCGCCCCACGTTCCCACATAGTCATTTTCATAAATATACTGCATTATTTTTACGGGGTCAATATCGGAATTATGGTTAAGATAAAGATTTGCCATAGTAAGAGAAACTGCGCTGCATCCGTTTGTAGAAACTATACAATCGTCCTCATATGCCCATCGTGTATCCTTCATATAAATGGCAGGTATCTCACTGCAGTTCAGCTCATCTTCTGTAAATGACATGGTCTTATAATTGTCTTTTTTAAATGGATAATTATATACAAAGTCAAATTTATCCTCGTCATAATAATAAAGCTCAAGGATATTCTGCGGATACATATCTTCATTATCTGTTATGTACTTAGCCCGTTCATCCGTTTCGGCAAGGACGGCGAGCTTACCCCATTTATCATAAAACTGATGCTTTTTCTCCACCGGAACGAGCAAAGCCATGACAATAATTATTACTGCAAAGACTGATGATACTATTACGGCTGTTTTTTTATCTTCGGACATAATGATCCTCCTAATATTAATATTTATTTATTTCCGTTTTATTTATTATATCACGTTTATATATTTTTTTCAATAGTAATTTAAATCATACCAAAAGCCCTGTCATCTATTGACATTATTATAGTATATATTGTATAATTAGTAAAACGGACATTTTATAAGGAGAGATAGCTATGCCAAATCCATATCTGCCAAGCTGGGAATATATCCCCGACGGCGAACCAAGAGTTTTCGGAAACAGACTTTATGTGTACGGTTCTCACGACCTTGCCGGCTCGGACTAATTCTGCGATTTCGTCCTGAAATGCTGGAGCGCTTCTCTTGATGACCTGAACAACTGGGTCTGCCATGGAGACATTTTCCGTACAAAAGCCACCAGAGACTATCCTGCTGATACTCCCTGGACAGATGAAAGCTGCTATCTCTACGCTCCCGACGTCGTGGAAAAGGACGGCAAATACTATCTGTATGCCTATATCATAAACTCCAAGGGATGCGTTGCGGTAAGCGACAAGCCGGAAGGTCCTTTCAAGCTGATCTCCCAATATGAATACACCATCCCCGATGAAATATGCTGCAACGGCTGGTTCATTGACCCGGGAGTGTTAGTTGACGACGACGGACGTACCTACATCTATTGCGGATTTGAACGCTCCTTTATGGCGGAGATAAACAGCGATAATATGTACGAAGTCCTTGACGGAAGCTGTATCGAGCATATTATCCCAATTAAAGAAGATCCCGAACACGGCTTCACCAACAAGGACGACCTTTTCTTTGAGGCTTGCTCCCCAAGAAAAATAGGGGATACATACTATCTGATATATTCACCCCAAAAGGGAAGCAGACTTGCATATGCTACTTCCGACAAGCCTACAGGTCCGTTTAGATACAGGGGATATATCGTTGACAACAGCGCGGACTATCCGGGAGGAAACGATCATGGTTCGGTGGTCTGCGTAAACGGTCAGTGGTATATTTTCTATCACAGAATGACAAACGGTACTATAATGTCCCGCCGGGGCTGTGTGGAAAAAATTGAAATACTGCCGGATGGAACTATCCCGCTGGTTGAAATGACCTCCCTGGGATTTGAGGATTCCCTGAATCCATATAAGATCACCGATGCGGAGATCGCCTGCGTCCTTAAGGGAGGGGCAGTTATCACCGAGAAAAACGTCTTTGAGCGGGTAATAACCGGCATTACGGACGGCTGTGTGATCGGCTATAAATATTACGACTTCGGTGATGATTTCGGAAGCAGGACTATGGACTTTTCCGTAAATGTGACCGGCATGGGCTGTGACAGCGTCCTGCACATCCTTATTGACGGAGAGGACGGCGAAGAAATAGGAAGTCTCCCCATCGGCAGGAACGGGGGAGTCCTGAATACGGTGGTAAAGGCTGTCACCGGCAGACATTCGGTCTTTTTTAAAGTCACTACCGGTTATGCCGATGACTGGACGGGAGAGCCCTTTAAGCACAGATGTCTTTTTGAATTAAGATCATTTGTATTTATGAAGTGAGGAGTGTATGCAATGAATAAAAGATTGATTTTTAAGCTGTCTGCGGCTGTCCTGTCATTATGTATGCTTGCAGGATGCACTGCATCATCGGCTGAGACAGGGACAGATACAGAGACAGAAACAACTCAGGGGAACAATGCGGCGGTTGCCCAGAATAATGAAATGAGGGATATGACGACTATGGAAATAGTTCGGGAAATGGAATTGGGGATCAATCTTGGAAATACCTTTGAAAGCTGTGGAAGCTGGATAAATAATTCAAGCGTCAAAAATTATGAAACAGGCTGGGGAAGTCCTGTTATCACACAGGAAATGATACAGGGATATAAGGACTGCGGATTCAGTTCCCTGCGTGTTCCTGTGGCATGGTCAAATATGATGGGGGATAACTACACCATCAATGCAGACTATCTGGCAAGAGTAAAAGAGGTCGTGGAGTGGGCTCTGGACAGCGATCTTTATGTTATAATGAACATCCACTGGGACGGCGGATGGTTTGAGGATTTCGGAAAGGACGATAAAAAAGACGAAGCCTTCGTAAAATACGAAAGGGTCTGGACACAGCTTACGGAAGCCTTTAAGGACTATGACGACAAGCTGATCTTTGAATCTCTTAATGAGGAAGGAGTATGGGATGACGTATGGAATCGCTACAGCAATGCGGGTGACAAGGAAAAGGCATACGGTCTCCTGAATGACATCAATCAGAAGTTTGTGGATATTGTCCGCGGCTCAGGCGGAAACAATGAAAAGCGTCATCTGCTTATTGCCGGTTACAATACAGACATTGCTCTTACCTGCGATGAAGCATTTAAAATGCCGGACGATCCTCAGAACCGCTGTGCACTTTCGGTACATTATTACACTCCCTCTACATTTGCTATCCTTGAAAAGGACGAAAGCTGGGGAAAGGCACGTTCCGAATGGGGAACAGAGGCTGATTTTGCCGAGCTTAACAAATATATGGATATGGTCAAGGAGCGTTTCGTTGACAAGGGCGTCCCTGTTATAATCGGAGAGTATGGCTGTCCAACTAAAAATAAAGAGCCGGAATCTGTACGTCTGTTTATTTCATCGGTAAGTGAAGCGGCATACGCCCGGGGAATGTGTCCTATGCTCTGGGATATTACAAACCTGCACTATAACAGGCGCAGCGCGGAATTTGTTGATCCCCAGCTTCTTGAAGATATAATGAACGTGAAAAATTCCGAAAGAGAATGATCTGAGAAAGGATAATTACTATGAAGATATTCCGCAAAGCTGCCGCACTTGCATTGTCACTGCTGATCGTTCCGGGGTTTATCTCCTATAAAAGCGATACTCTTGCAGCAGATACGAATGCAGCGAAGAAGCAGACCTCTCTGACAGAATCGCTTCCAAAGAGCAAGCTCAAAGACAAGACGGTGAAATGGCTTTACTTCTACGACCCCTGGAGCAATGATGCAACGCCCTTTAACAAGTCGGCGGCAGAGACTTTCAGTAAAAAATACGGCGGAAAGATAGATGTCCGTTTTACCACATGGGGTACAAGATTCAACGATCTGGCAACGATGATACTTGGCGGAGAGGGTATTGATCTTTTCCAGGGAATGGAGGCGCCGTTGACATCTTCTGTCAGCAGCACCATGTTTCAGAGCTATGATAAATACGTGGATTGGGAAAGTCCCATATGGAGCAGCGTAAAGGATCTGAATGACCCATATGTCATCGGCAAAAAGCATTACCTTATGAATTGTTATCTTGAAGAGGAATACGTGGTCTTCTACAACAAGAACACCATTAAGGACAACGGGTTTACCGATCCCTGGAAGCTTTACAAAAACGACAAATGGACTATGAGCAGGTTTGCGTCCATGCTGAATAAGTTTGTGGACGAGGACAACGAAAGATACGGTCTTGACGGCTGGTCTAATGTTATTCCGCTGTCAACTGTGGGCGGTGTTCCTGCCGTATCACTCAAAAACGGAAAGTTTGCAAGCAACGTCAATGATCCTGCTTTCAGGCGGTCTATGAATTATCAGTATCAGTTGTATCAGAAGGGTCTTGTTCTTGATAAGTCCGTTTTCAATTACAGTTCTCAGGAGCAGTTTTTATCCGAGGGAAAGGAGCTTTTCTATATTGCTCCTACGGAAGCCTTTGAATGGTTCGGAGACCTTGATGATATAGGTATCGTTCCCATACCCAGGGACAGCAAGTCGGATAAGTATTATCACAATGCAAGGATCGACAGCTATGAACTCTGCCGGGGTGCGGATAATCCAAAAGGAGCGGTACGTCTTATAGAGTGTCTTATCGCTTCATACAGTGACGAAAGCGTAAGGACAAAGCTGGATAATTATTATAAGACAGAGTATGGCTGGACGGATGATATGATAAAACGCAGGGCTGAGATACGCCGTCTTGCACAGAAAAATCCGGTGGTGGACATTTCAAATATACTGCCGTCAGATACAAGATCGGTGCTGACGGAAATGCTGAATATGCCTCTTGAGGGGACAAAGTGGTTCTCCGCTGTGAAACAGGCGGGGGCATTGGAGCTTCTTATCTCGGAAGCAAATGATGAACTGGCGGCGGCTGCAAAATAAACACGCTATCGCTTGTCAATTAAAAAGGAGGACTTTCTATGCAGTACAAAAACCCGGTAGTAAAAGGCTTTTATCCCGACCCAAGCGTCTGCTTTGCGGACGGCAAATTCTACATGGTATGCAGCTCGTTTCAGTATTTTCCCGGAGTGCCGCTTTTTGAAAGCGACGATCTTGTAAACTGGACGCAGATAGGCTATGTCCTTACAAGAAAAAGTCAGGTCATGCTTGACAAGATAAACAGCTCCGGAGGAGTTTTCGCTCCCACCATAAGATACAATAACGGCAGATTCTATATGGTGACTACCAACGATACCACTCACCAGAATTTCTATGTTTATACGGACGACATCCACGGCGAATGGTCAGAGCCGATATATGTTGACCAGGGCGGCATTGACCCGTCCCTGTACTTCGAGGACGGACATACCTACTTTATGAGCAACGGTACCGACGACGAGGGCAATGGCGGAGTAGTCCAGTGTGAAATAAACATTGAGACGGGAGAAAAGCTGTCTCCCAGCAAGTCCATCTGGCAGGGAAGCGGCGGAAGATTCCTTGAAAGTCCTCACCTTTATAAGATCGGAGACTGGTACTATCTTATGGCTGCCGAGGGCGGCACAGAGTACGGACACATGATAACCTACGCCCGTTCAAAGACCATCTGGGGAGAGTTTGAGGGGTATCCCCAAAATCCCGTTATCACAAACAGAAACAAAGCTCCCTACATAATTCAGGGTATAGGTCACGGAGATCTGATACAGGATAAAAACGGAGACTGGCATATCCTATGTCTTGGTTTCCGTCAGATGCACATATGGATGGCGTATCACCATCTGGGACGTGAGGTTTTCCTCGTTCCGGTGACCTTCCATGAGGACGGCTGGTTCACTGCCGGACGGGACGGCACTGCTGCCAAGCACTATGACATGAAGGGAAACTTCCTTCAGACAGAGAAAATGGAGTACACCTTTGAGAACACCGACTGGGACAAGGAATGGTGCTTCCTGCGTTTTCCCAACGAGAAAAATTACGAGCTGTACGAAGACAGAGCTGTTCTTCACGGCACTGGTATAACTCTTGACGATGTGGATTCTCCCACTTTTATTGCTATGCGTCAGCGGGATTTCTGCTTTGAGCTTTCCTGCGATGTTGACGTTGACCAGGGAGAAGGCGGCATCACAATGTATATGTCCGAAAACGAGCATTACGAGGTTGCTGTAAGGAAATCCGGAGAGGGATATGAAGCTATCCTGAGGCTCAATATCGGAGGAATAAAGCACGTACAGAGCAAAGTCCCTCTTGAAGGGGGAAGCACTAATCTGATAATCCGGGCAGATAATTTCGGATATAATTTCCTCTTTGAAAACGGCGGAGAGGTCTTTCTTGGCAACGGAGCGACGAAGTATCTTTCCACAGAGGTAGCAGGAGGCTTCACGGGAGTAATGATCGGTCTCTATGCTGTAAATGGCAATACGGAGTTTACGAATTTTAAATGTTTGTATAATTGATGAGTAAATCATAATTTAGCAGCAAGGACACACTTCAATTTTGCGCTGTGCGCAAAATTGTCTAGCTGGTCCAGCGCAGCTGGCGCTGGTCAGGATTCCAAAGGGCGGAAGCCCTTTGGTCGCGCTCCGCAGAGCGCGAAATCCTTTCCCGCGCCCGCAGGCGCATCGTTTGG
>JAFLUJ010000060.1 GCA_022511485.1 Oscillospiraceae bacterium
GATTTTTATACATGAATGAATAGATAAAATAATATCAACGCCAGTAAGTTGTTCAGTATCTAATTCGATTACAGAATCAATAGACAGTCTTTACAACTTCCGTTCCATGAAAAGCTGTTCTGTAAGATTTACATGAAATCTTCTAAGCAGAACGTTTTTTGTAAAAATTATACTTATAGCTTATTTGAAGTGTAGTAGTGGAAGAGGTGGAGGTAAGGAAGGTAGGGAGCGCGAGGGTAGGAAACCTAAGGGGGAGGAGAAAACCACTCCTACGATTTCCGGTTCTCCTCCCACTTTGGTTTCCTGACCCTCGCACCATTTGAGAATAAGTATAGGTTTTGAAACAACAATAGAAATTCACTACATCCCTTGCACTGCTAATTTATAATTTATCTTACTACATTTATTTTCACCATTGACAAAACAGGTAGAAATCTGCTATAATAACTATACTGAATATTTTCTATGAAAGGATGTGTCATTTATGAAAATAACAAAACGTATATTTACGGGAATGACTGCTCTTGCTTTGCTGGGAACCTTTACTGCGTGCGGTGAAAGCGAAAGCAGCAATAACAACACAAATACTCCCGGACAGGCATCTCCGGAAACCACTACAACTACCGGAATAACAGTAGCTGTTAATACAGAGCCGCTTTCTGAGGAGGACGCTGCTGTTATGGGTGATATTGCAGACTCCCTTACCGGTGAGCTGGAAAACAAAACTATCAAGTGGTTCTCCTTCTATGACCCATACCACGCTAACAATCTGGGTCAGAAAAAAGCTCTTTCTCTTGAACTGTTCGAGGCAAAATACGGCGGAGAGATAGAGTACGTCCAGACTACCTGGGAGTCACGCTTCAACGATATGTCCACAAGAATAATCGGAGGCGACGGTATTGACTTTACTCCCGGCGGTGACCTTGATTCATTCCCTAAGGGAGTTCCCAACGGTCAGTTTGAATCCTTCGATTCCTACATAGACTGGAGCAATCCTCTCTGGTCTGAATGGAAAGACCTTAATGATATGTTTGAACTGAACGGCAGCCATTATCTGATCTGCCTTAATGCAACAGGCGGACAGGTCGTTTACTACAACAGGGATACCATTGAATACTTTGGCTTTGATGATCCTGCTGAGCTTCTTGAAGCAGGTGAATGGACCTGGGATAAATTCAGGGAAATGCTTATGGAATACTGCGATGTTGAAAATGAACAGTATGGACTTGACGGCTGGTTCAATGAGCAGCCTATCATGCTTACAGCAGGCGTTCCATCCGTTGAGCTTAAGGGAGGCAAGCTGGTAAGTAATGTTATGGATCCCAACCTTGAGCGTGTTATGAACTTCATGCACGATCTTAATACTTTCGGACTGGTATTGGATAAGAACCTCACCGGCTGGACTGTACATAACGAGTTTATCGGCGAAGGCAAGGAGCTGTTCTATATCAGCGGTCTGTATGAGATACAGAGTGCTCCCGAGATCTGGAGCAAAACATTCGGTGAGGTAGGAAACGCAATGTTCGTTCCTCTGCCTAAGGATCCTCAGGCTGACAAGTACTATCTCCCTGCCGGACTTGAAGCATATATGCTCTGCAAGGGAGCTCAGAATCCGGAGGGCGTTATGCGCTTTATGGAGTGTACTCTGGCTGCAAACAGCGACGAAAGAACCAAAACTATGAACATTGACAACATGAAGAACGTCTACGGCTGGACTGATGAGATGATTGAAATGAACGACAAGATCAATCAGCTTACAATTGAAAATCCTGTTTATGATCTCCACGCCGGCTGTCCTACTGACCTGTACGATATACTTGACAGCGGCGACTATGGTATCCGTGCGGCATTTTACGGCGTTGAATGGTCAACTGTACGTGATGAGCTTAACAATGTTGTCAATGTTTATATCGACGAATTCAATTCTCAGCTGTAATTAGATCCTGTAAAATTAAAAGCAAGGGACACACCGATCCCTTGCTTTTTTGTTTTGTACTCTCCGGAATGACAGCTTCGCGTACAGCAAACGAAGCTTTTTCCGGAAGCCGCGCTTGTTTCAGCGGCGGCTCTTCGCTGCTATGATACGTCTTATGGAGATCTCCGACAGACCGAATTTCTGGGCAAGCTCCTGATAGTTGCAGCCGTTGAATTCCTCCCTTATACGGGCATTCCGTGCACGGGTCGTTACTGTATCCGGCTTGCGGACGTACACATATGAGCCGGCATAATGTTCAAGCAGATGTTTATATGCGTCCATGCCAATACATTTCGCAAGCTGACGCTGTTCGGCGTCAAGATCTTTAAGCGTGATGTTGTCAAGTAGGTCCATACTATCCATCCTTTCATTTCAAAATGGGGAGAGTTTTTAACAAATGTAAAATTCTCTGAAAACTTTCCTGTCCCCCTTGATTTTTTGATCTACCTGTGATACAATCATATTATCAGACTGAATTTTCCTGTCTGTTTGATTAAATTATACACCTCATATGGGAAAATGTCAATAGTTTTTATTCACATTTGTGAATTTTAGTTATATTGCACAATTATGACCGGGGCATAATGTGTGCGATATTGCCTTGAAGGAGGGCTTTTATTGTCTTTAATTAATACGGTACTGGATATTATGAAAAGCAAAAATAAAAAACAGTCGGATCTTTGTGCATACCTTGACCTGAACGCAAGCACGGTGACAAACTGGAAGCTCAGGAATACAGACCCTCCTGCAAAATATATCATTCCTATATGCGAGTTTCTGGAGGTCACTCCATATTACCTTCTTACGGGAAAGGAAAAGGAATTTACACTTCCGGGAGACGAGAAGGAGCTTCTTGAATGTTATAAAAGACTTCCCGAGCGGGAAAAACAGCGTCTTATCGGCAGAGTTTCCGCTCTGGCGGAGGTATACGGAGAGCAGGACGTCCCAAAGAGCAACAGAACGTCGCCGCGCACTATAGAGATACGTCACAGCTACTATAAGGTGTCCGCAGGAACAGGATACGATCTGGACGGTATAGATAAATGGGACACCATTGATATTGCGGATACTCCCGAAGCGCGGGAAGCTGACTTCTGTCTCACTATCTCCGGAAACAGCATGGAGCCTATATATTACGATGGAGACATCGTGCTTATAAGATCCTGTCCCGACATTGACAACGGAGAAATAGGGATATTTATAATTGAGAATGCCGGATATATAAAAAAATTCGGAGGTGACAGGCTCATATCCCTTAATGCAGAGTATGACGATATACTTTTCTCCGACCACGACGCGGAGGACATCCGCTGCGTGGGTCTTGTTATTGGCAGAGTGTAATGGATTATCGTCCGCACTGACATAATTGGTGCGGACGATTTAGTTTCCTGAATAAGGCTTAAATTCAACTATAAATTGATTGATTTCTTTATGACAGGGTGATATAATTTTAATTATCCACTTAAGAAAATCGAATAAGTCATCAAGGAGGAGAAAATGGATAAGAATAAAAAAGAAAAGCAGTCCTCTCTGTCAAATGTAATGTATATGCTTAAGATCCTCTGGCACGGAAGCCGGGGATATGTTATTTATACGTTTATTAAAGAATTTACCGAGAATGTATTCTGGACGATTTTTTCGGTGTATCTGACTGAGTGGATATACGAAGCTATAGAAAACAAAACGCCGTTTACAGCGCTGGTCTCATTTGTGGGAGCAATGTGTATCGGACATATCTGTATCCACATCAGCGCCGCGCTTCACCAGCTTTGTGAGAAGCAGTTCCTGCCGAAAATGTACCGGGATTTTTATAAACGGGTCATCCGCAAATCTCTTTCTATGGAGTATTACCGTTTTGAACAGCCGGATTTTTACGACAAGTACACCCGTGCTCTGAATGAGTGTCAGTGGCGCGGAAGCACCATCCTTTACCAGTCTGCATATTTAGTGGCAGGCGTTGCTTCGGTAATTGCGGCAACGATAATTGTTGCGGATGTAGACCCTGTGCTGCTGATATTTATCGTTCCTATGCTTGCAATATCAATGTATTTCGGCAAAAAAGAGGGAGACCTCTATTATGCTCTTGATTTTTCCAACACCCGGGACGGACGTATCGGCAACTATGCCAAGCGGGTGTTCTACGAAAAGAAATACGCCGGGGAGCTGCGTCTTTTCAGTATCGGAAGGCTGCTTCTGGATCGTCACGAAAAGGCATATGATGAAATGCAGAAAAGAACCGGTATGATGCGCAGAAAATTAAGCGTCATTGAACCTGTCAAATGGATACTCCACAATATTTTTTCATCGATACTGCCTTATCTTTACATAGCCCTCGTATTAAACAAGGGAGTGGCGCAGACTGCCGCTTACGTGGCTATGATACCCGCACTGGGTACGCTTTCCTGGCGCACATCGGATGTTGTTGAGCTTATTGTTTCTCTGGCAAAGGAAAGCACATTTGTAGGAAATCTGAGAGAATTTCTTTCCTATGAACCGAAAACCGGCAGCGATCAGCTTATCAAAGCGCAGGAGCTTTCCGATATAGAGATAAAGGACATGGGCTTCACTTATAACGGAGCGGATAAGCCTACTCTCCATAATGTAAACATGACCATCCGCAGGGGAGAAAAAATAGCCATCGTAGGACACAACGGCGCAGGAAAAACCACTCTTGTAAAGCTCATCATGGGACTTTATCCTGCAACGGAAGGCAGTATTTATATCAGCGGAGAAAACATAGACAGCTACGAGTCAAAATCCTTCCACAGCCGTTTCGGCACGGTGTTTCAGGACTTGCAGGTGTTTGCTCTGCCTCTTTCCCATAATGTTTTAATGCATAAGCCAAGGAATGAGGAGGAACGTCGCCTTGTGGAGGAAGCTCTCCGGAAGGCTCAGTTCGGAGATAAGCTGGACACCCTTGAAAAAGGCATAGACACCATGGTTACAAAGGAGTTTGACGAAAACGGCATGGGACTTTCCGGCGGCGAGGCTCAGAAGATAGCCATTGCCAGAGTTTTCGCCCGGAAGCCGGATATAGTTATTTTAGATGAGCCATCCTCCGCCCTCGACCCAATTGCGGAATATAATATGTACAAGAATATGCTTACCGCTTCCGAAGGTGAGACGGTCATTTTCATAAGCCACAGACTTTCAGCCACCCGGGACGCGGACAGGATATATATGTTTGAAAACGGAACTGTCATTGAACAGGGAAGCCATAAGGAGCTTATGGAGCTTGGGGGCAAATACGCCGAAATGTGGAAGCTGCAGGCTCAGAACTATCTTGCAGAGGAGGTAACAGCATGAACAGGGATCAGGATAAAATAAAAATAACGAGGCTTATCTCCAATGTGTTTTACGTCTTAAAATACGCTTTCGGACACGACAAGGCAATGGCTATATCATATATTGCAGGAAACTGTTTCGTCCGCGGCACGGGGACTTTTATGGATACTTTCCTTTTGATGAGGATAATCAATATCCTTACCACAACAGCGGATATTACGGACATTGTGAAAGTCCTTGCCCTCATGCTGGGCTTGCAGATCCTCCGTTTAGCCATCTACAGACCCTGCGAAAATTTCTTCTGGACAAGGATGGTAGGATTTTCAGGAGCAATTCAGCGTGAGCTTATGTCTAAGGCGCAGATGATGGATCTTAAATATTATGACATCCCCGAATATTACGACGATTTTATGATCGCTGCTTCTCAGTCGGAGGAAATGGCTAAAAAGGCTGTTATGTGCATTGCGACTATTGCTTCAAATATTACGGCAATGCTTGTTGCAGGAACTATGATAATTATTGTAGACCCGGTGATGATGATCTTCCCGGTGGTTGGTTTCATCATCAATATCATCACTCGTTTTATGATAACAAAGCTGGAATATCAGTATAATCTTGAAAAGCAGCGCATAGGCAGAAAGGCGGACTACTCAAAGCGGGTATTCTATCAGCCGGAATATGCAAAGGAGATAAAGCTGTCCGGAATTGAGGAGGCTCTTATTGAGCAGTATGAGGAAGCCATTGAGGAAGAAAAGAAAATGGCGATACGGTACAGTCTGAAAATTCTCCCGCCTACTCTTATAAACTGGATATGCACATATACTATCTGTCAATTTTTTGCGGTGCCTGTATATCTTGCATATCTTGCCATAGAAAAGATGTCCATAGGACTTGGTGACGTTGCTTCTCTCAGGAACGCCACAAACAGCATAAAAAGCTATCTTGACAGTATGAACTACGCCCTTGTGGATTTCCAGACAGTGGGACAGTATGCGGAAAAATTCCGCCGCTTTATGGAGTGCGAAATAAACATTGAGGGATACGAGGGAAGCAAGCCCATTCCCGAAAACGACTGCACTTTGGAGCTGAAAAACGTCAGCTTTAAATATAAGGACAGCGAGGAATATGTACTTAAGGATGTCAGCATGACTATCCGAAAGGGAGAGAAGCTTGCTCTTGTTGGTGAAAACGGAGCGGGTAAAACCACTCTTATAAAGCTTATCATGCGGCTTTACGATGTCACCGAGGGAAGCATTACCTTCGGCGGGACAGACATACGGGAGCTTAACACAAAAGAATACCGTAAGAAGATCGGGACAGTTTTTCAGGATTTCCAGATCTACGGAGCGGCTCTTGCGGAAAATGTAAAGATGGATTTTGTTGAAGATACGGACAGCGAAAAAATACGCACTGCTCTTGAAAGGGCGGATTTGGTCAGCAAGCTTGAAAAGCTGCCCGATGGCATAAACACAGAGCTTACAAGAGAGTTTTCCGACAACGGAACGATGCTTTCCGGCGGCGAGGCTCAGAAGGCGGCTATTGCAAGAATGTTCATGCGGGATATGCCTATTGCTATCCTCGACGAGCCTTCCTCCGCCCTTGATCCGATAGCGGAATATCGTCTGAATAAGAGTATGCTGCAAAATGCGGAGGAGCAGGCTGTTATACTGATCTCCCACCGTCTTTCCACTACAAAGGACGCGGACAGGATAATCCTGCTCCGGAACGGAAGCATTGCGGAAAGCGGCACTCATGCAGAGCTTATTGAAAAGGACGGCCTGTACGCTCAGATGTGGAACGTTCAGGCGGAGAAATACTGCGTGGGTATTTATGCGTGATCTGTTTCTCATAATAAATAACAGTACAAAGCGAAGTCAAAGGCAGTGTCCGATGGCTTTGCTTTTTCTTTTTTTGAATATACAAGCAGATGTATGGAAAAATAATACTGATCCCTGATTTCTCAATATACTTTATCTATATTTAAAATGGGAAATAATATAGGTGTCGGAAAGAAAAATATAATATTTTTTTCAAAAAACCCTTGACAAACAAAAAAATAGGTGTATAATATAATTAGCACTCAAACAAAAAGAGTGCTAACACAGTGCTAAGACAAGTGCTAATTCGCTGTGAAAGGATGTGATCAGGCTGCTTGACGAAAGAAAACGGAGGATACTGGCTGCTATCGTTGATATGTATATCGTGACCGGAGAGCCGGTGGGATCGAAGGCAATAGCTTCCCTGCCGGATATAAGGGTCTCCCCTGCTACTATCAGGAACGACATGGCGATGCTGGAGCAGCTTGGCTATCTTGAACAGCCCCATACCTCCGCCGGACGTATCCCCACCTACAGCGGATACCGGCTCTACATCGACGAGCTTATGAACGCCAAGGCTCTTTCGGACGAGGAAAAGCAGATGCTTGATGACTGTCTGGACGTTGACGTTCCCACAGCGGACGCTCTTATCGAAAGCGCGTCAAAGGCTCTTGCAGAGCTTACACACTGTGCTGCGGTGGTGAAAAATGTATCCCCGAAATTCTCGGTGATAACAAAGGTAGAGGTCATCCCAACGGGAAAAAGAATGTACGTCCTGCTTATGATAACCTCCTCGGGAAATATCAGAAACAAGGTCTGCCGTCTGGAATTTGACCTTACCAATGAGCAGATGGAATTTTTCAGCCGTTATATGGCGGAAAATTTACAGGGCGTCTCCATTGACGAGCTTTCGGAAGAGATAATCGAAAAGCTTGTTGCGGCGATGGGAACTTACATGGTAACGTTAGCGCCGCTTCTCAAAGGTGTCTGCGAGCTTGCTGAGGGCTTCAGGGAAAACGAAATAAAGGTAGAGGGAGAAAAAAATCTCCTTGCAAGACGGGACATCAACAGCGAGCAGATAGTCCGGTTCTTTGAAAACAAGAACGAGGTGGTCAAAAATATGCTGGACGACAGCTTCGGAGACCTACAGGTAGTCTTCGGAGAGGACGGAAGCTTCGTTATCGAAAATTCCAGCATGATCGTGTCCAAGATCAAAAAAGACGGCAGAACAGCAGGTTCTTTGGGAATAATCGGTCCTATGCGGCTTGATTACGCAAAGATAATCCCCTATATCGAATATCTTACGGGACGGATCACAGAAATGATCTCGGAAGAAAATATGGAACAAGAAGACCCCTAATAACAGAAAGGAGAAAACACATAAATGAGCGATATTGAAAAGGAGATCCCCGACGCAGAGGAAACTGCTGAGGAGCTTCCCGAAAACATTACAGAGGAGATCTCCGAGGAAGAAGAGTTACAGGAGGAAATCCCCGCAGATGAAGCTGCGGAGGAAAGTCCGGAGGATAAGATAAAAGCTCTGGAGGAAGCCGCTGCTGCCGACAAGGACAAATACCTGCGGCTGCTGGCTGAGTACGACAACTTCCGGAAGCGTTCCATAAAGGAAAAGCTGGACGCTTCTGATAATGCCACTGCAAAAGCAGCTCTGGAGGTAATTTCCGTAATAGACAACTTTGAAAGAGCTGTTGCGGCGGAGTGCTCCGATGAAAATTACAAAAAAGGTGTCGAAATGATTTACAATCAGTTTATTCAGGTAATAAATAAACTGGGAGTAGAGGAAATTGACGCACTTGGCAAGGAATTCGACCCCAATCTCCACAATGCGGTAACTCAGATAGAGGACGAAAGTCTGGGAGAAAACGTGGTAGCACAGGTCTACCAGAAGGGCTACAAGCTGGGAGACAAGGTCATCCGATGTGCAATGGTAGTGGTTGCGAATCCGTAATTGATAGTAACGCCCCACATCTTTTTTGAAGGATTTTAAGCAAACTAAACCGCCCCCTTGAGGGGGCTGAATAAAGAAAAACAATCACCGCCAACTAAATTTGGGGGTGATAAGGGTGTAGGCTCAGCCTGCCAGAAAGGATTTGATTTATTATGGCAAAAATTATTGGTATTGACTTAGGTACAACAAACTCCTGCGTTGCAGTTATGGAAGGCGGAAACGCAACTGTTATCGCAAACGCAGAGGGCGGAAGAACTACTCCCTCGGTAGTAGGCTTCACAAAAACAGGCGAGCGTCTTGTAGGTCAGGTCGCTAAGAACCAGGCTGTTACAAATGCCGGAAGGACTGTGGCTTCCATCAAGAGACACATGGGCTCTGATTACAAGGTAGACATCGACGATAAAAAATACACACCTCAGGAGATCTCCGCAATGATCCTCCAGAAGCTCAAAGCAGACGCAGAAGCTTTCCTGCATGATACTGTATCCGAAGCAGTTATCACTGTTCCCGCATACTTTACCGACGCTCAGAGACAGGCTACAAAGGACGCAGGTCAGATCGCAGGTCTTAATGTAAGACGTATCATCAACGAGCCGACAGCTGCTGCACTTTCCTACGGAATCGACAAGGAGGAAGACCAGACTATCATGGTTTACGACCTTGGCGGCGGTACATTCGACGTTTCCATCATCGAAATGGGCGACGGCGTTACAGAGGTTCTTGCAACCGCAGGTAACAACCGTCTGGGCGGTGACGATTTCGATCAGAGGATCATAAACTGGATGATAGAGGAGTTCAAGAAATCCGACGGAATGGATCTTTCCGGCGACAAGCTTGCAATGCAGAGACTTAAGGACGAAGCTGAAAAGGCAAAGATCACCCTTTCTGCAACTCCCTCTGCTTCTATCTCCATCCCTTACATCACAGCGGATGCAAGCGGTCCTAAGCACCTTAATATGGAGCTTTCACAGGCTAAGTTCAACGAGCTTACATCCGATCTTGTACAGTCCACAATGGGACCTGTTAAGCAGGCTCTTTCCGATGCAGGTCTGAAACCCTCCGATATTAAAAAGGTTCTCATGGTAGGTGGATCTTCAAGAATCCCCGCCGTTCAGGAAGCAGTAAAGAGCTTCATGGGTCAGGATCCCTTCAAGGGCATCAACCCTGACGAGTGTGTTGCTCTTGGCGCTGCATATCAGGGAGGTATCCTCTCCGGCGACGTTGACAAGGAAAACGCTGTATTGCTTCTGGACGTTACTCCCCTATCTCTCGGTATCGAGACAGCAGGCGGCGTCTGCACAAGAATGATCGAAAGAAATACAACCATCCCGACTAAAAAGTCTCAGGTGTTCTCAACATATGCTGACAATCAGACAGCCGTTGACATCAATGTTCTCCAGGGTGAGCGTGAGTTCGCAAAGGACAACAAACAGCTCGGCGTGTTCCGTCTTGACGGTATCGCTCCCGCTCCCAGAGGAGTTCCCCAGATCGAGGTTACATTCGATATTGACGCAAACGGTATCGTAAACGTATCCGCTAAGGACTTAGGAACCGGCAAGGAGCAGAAGATCTCCATCACCGCTTCAACAAATATGTCCAAGGACGACATCCAGAAGGCTGTTGACGAAGCCGCTAAATATGCCGAGGAGGACAAGAAGCGCAAGGAAGCAGTGGACGCTAAAAATCAGGGCGAGAATCTTGTATTCCAGTGTGAAAAGGCTCTTACTGATTTCGGAGATAAGGTTTCCGCAGATGAGAAGGCTAATATCCAGTCCAAGATAGACGCTCTTAAAGCTGCCGTTGCCACTGATAATACCGATGACATCAAGGCTAAGACCGAGGAGCTTCAGAAAGCATTCTATGAGGTATCCAGCAAGGTATATCAGGCTGCGGGAGCAAACGCACAGCAGGACGTAGGACCTGACATGGGCGGCAATACAGGCGATTCCGGAAATGACGGCGGAGACTTCGTGGACGCAGATTTCACGGAGAACAACTAAGCGGGGAAGCCCCCGCGGGCAGTGTCACCCCCAAATTTGGTGAATCAGAAAATTTAAAATATCAATGCCCCCTCAAGGGGGCAATGACGTTTAATAGTATAGTTTACATATAGATATTATAAATCATAATTATACAAATAGTAATACACAAATCAGCTTAACGAAAGGAAGTTTCCACATGGCTGAAAAACGAGATTATTACGAGGTTCTCGGACTTAGCAAAGGCGCGTCCGAGGATGAACTCAAACAGGCATTCAGAAAGCTTTCAAGAAAATATCACCCCGACTTCAACCCGGGAGACAAGGAAGCGGAGGAAAAATTCAAGGAAATAAACGAGGCTTACGAAGTCCTGTCCGACCCTGATAAAAAATCCCGTTACGACCAGTTCGGTCATGCGGGAGTAGACCCGTCCTACGGCGGCGGAGGCTTCGGAGGAGGATTCAGCGGCGGCTTCGGAGATATGGGAGACATAAGCGATATATTCTCCAGCTTTTTCGGAGGCTTCGGAGGAAGCTCCAGAAGCAATCCCAACGCTCCCAGACGAGGACAGGATATACAGACGGAGGTCAGCATAAGCTTCATGGAAGCCTGCTCCGGAAAAAGCGTCGATATAAATGTAAACCATATGGAGAAATGTCCCGACTGTAACGGAAGCGGCGCGGCAGCAGGCTCAGGTACGGAAACCTGTCCCGATTGTCACGGAACAGGTCAGATAAAGGTCACCCAGCGTACTCCCTTTGGCATGATCTCCTCCCAGAAGCCCTGCTCAAAGTGCGGCGGAAAGGGTACTATTATAAATAATCCCTGTCATAAATGTCACGGCAACGGACGTGTCAATGTCACAAAGAGCATTAATGTCAATATCCCTGCGGGTATCGACGACGGTCAGACTATCCGTGTTTCCGGTCAGGGACACAGCGGCATAAACGGAGGACCTTCCGGAGACCTGCACGTGCTGGTCACAGTCCGTCCGGACGCTATTTTCGAGCGTGACGGCTACGATGTCCATACCGAAATGCCTATAACCTTTGTACAGGCAGCTCTCGGCGCAGAGGTGACAGTCCCCACAATAGACGGAACGGTCAACTATACTATTCCCGAGGGTACACAGCCCGGAACGATATTCCGTTTCAAAGGTAAGGGTATCAAAAAGCTGAACCGTCCCGACAGAGGAAATCAGTTTGTACACATCACAATTGAAGTCCCCAGCAACCTGTCAAAGAAGCAGAAGGATCTGCTCCGTGAGTTTGACGGCTCTCTGGACGAAAACAAAAACTATAAAAAACGCAACAATTTCTTTGACAAGATCAGACAGGCGTTTGAAAAATAAAAACAGGGGCTGCTGCTCCGGGTATTTTCATGAGCGTAGTGTATTATGAAATAATAAAGCAGATCATAATTTAGTATATTGTCACTGTGCTTCTATCGGGGGAGACCCTTTTGAAAAAGGGTCATCCCCCGAACCCCCTCACTAAAACTTTTATATATTTTTGCAAAAGGAGGGCTATGCCCTCCTTTTGCAAAAATAGAACAAAGTCTTTGGAAAGGGGTCTGGGGAATAA